>SKVN01000178.1 GCA_007129405.1 Kiritimatiellia bacterium | reverse complement strand
TGCTTGACCATAGAGGTAAACAGAAAACAATGTTGGTCACAAGCAAATCACTTTCGGCTATCCATATCCTGCCACCATGCCCCTCTATCACCCTCTTACAAATGGGCAAGCCAAGCCCCAGACCGGCATCTTTCGTCGTCGCAAAAGGCTCGAACGCCCGCGCTAGCATCTCTGGAGGAAATCCATGACCATGATCAAGAACCGAGCAAATAATACAGCCTGAGGCGTCAACCTTCGTATGGATCCTGATTTGGCCTGTGTCCGACACCTCCTGCAAAGCGTCCATGGCATTCATCACAAGATTCATCACTACTTGCTCCAATTCCATTTTGTCTCCCATTACAATAGACGGAGATGAAGTCAAGTCGATCGTCACCTGTACCCCTTGTCGCTTCATAGCACCGGACAAGATTCGAAGGACATCACGAATCACATCATGCAAATCACACGGCTCGCGCGCATCCACAACAGGCCCCTTGCGCAAATACTGCCGTAAACGCGCAACTAAGGCAGATGCCCGCTGCGTGTCCACATCTATCTCATCAACCAAGTCCTGCACCATTTTCCGGTCATCGCCCCCACGCTGCAGGATCGCCCGCAAACTGGCCGTGTTGGTAGAAACGGCAGCAAGCGGCTGATTCAGCTCATGCAACAAACTCGAGGCTGCCTCGCCAAGAGCACTCATTCGCATCATACCCTGTAATTCATCATGCAACTTTTCGGACTCCTGTTGTGCTCTGCGCTCTGCCGTGCGATCCTCCAACGTCACGAGTGTGTGTCGCATGGAAATATCATCAAAATTGCAACTGGAGAGCGACAACACACGCGCACTGCCATCGCGATGCCGAATCGTCCAATCCTCGCTCTCCATATCACGACCCTCACGAATCCGTTGGGTCCGTTCAATGGCAGCCTCGCGGTAAGCAGAATCCGGAAACATCGTATCAAACCAACCTAATCGGTTAATTTCCTCCATGTTATATCCGGTTAAATCCGTCATTTTCCGGTTCCAAACCGTAAAGGCAACATACGGAGGGGTCTCGATTTCGTGCGATACACAAATGCCTTCCGCCGCACGGTCGATTAATACGCGATTGAATTCAGCTTCAGTCGCAAATTTCGTTTGCAATGCCTCCTGCTGCTTGAGGTGCATATGCGACTCCTGCAACGCTGCCTCCAAGCCGGCACGCAATGCCACATTTGACAATACGACGCCAACTTGCGCAACCAAGGCTTCTATATAATCCTGTTCCGCACGAAAATTCCGTTGATCTTGGGAACCAAATCCCAAGACGGCAACGACCGCACCATCCTGTAAAACCGGCATAGCAGCAAACGCACGAATAGGAATGTGCGCTTGTGCTGCACATTTGCAATGCATGGCATACTCACCCGAACCTGCACAAACAAAACGATTTTCCGAGCATGCCAAGCCACAAAGACATTCGCCAACGCTGGGAATGCAATCAGGATCCTGCCCGAGGGGATTCTCTGCCGGCAAAACCTGCTGCACACGAAGAACATGATCTTCACACACATGCATAATCAGAAAGTCGGGTTGCACGCGCGCATACAACTGTTCCGCAGCAAGCGCAAGCACTTCATCCACGCCGTTGGCATGCGACATTTCCAACGCCAAACGCGCTACATCCTGCAGTTCAGCCCCTATGGGCTGGAGCTTGCCCGATGTCGCCACCGACTCCGCAGAAACAACCGTTTTATCGGCATTTACCATACATCAACCCCATGACACACCAAAATACAGATGCAGGAAAAACCTAGCATGCCATCGTGCCGCTAGCAAGATATCCCGATTTTTCCCGCTTGGTTTTCCCCGCTCTTTCAGGCTACCCTGCAAACATGAGAATGGTAGCAGCCCGTAGAGAAAAAACCGGTATCAGGCACATCACGATCACTCGTGCCCTACACACTATACTTTGCGCCGCACTATGCAGCTTCCCGGCACAGCTCATGGCCGAAGTAGAACTCGATGAAATCCGCATGCGGAATCTCGAGCAAACCACAGCATGGTTCGAAACACAAAAAACTGCGGCAGCAACCAACGAACATTGGAAAATCCTGCCGCGGATACGCGTCGACCGAAAGGACCCCTCTGTCACCTTTAAAGCAGAAGCCACAGGCCTCGAATCAAACGAAATCGTGGAATTCTATCTCATTGGCGAACGTAGTGGCAATGCGTATGAAGCCATTGCGGTTGCCCTCGCCGAACCAGCCGACATTGCCCGCGCAATCGAGAAAATCGGCATCCCCCGGGGATTGCATGCCGACCCGCATGTCTTGCGGTTCTGGCCGCAAGGAGAACGCGTTCACCTCTATCTGAATGAACACCATGCCGCAGATTTGATGGTAGACACACGCACGGGCCGCACCGCCAAACAAGATGGATTCGTTTTCACGGCGTCACGTTATGTACAACACGATGGCACCAACAAGCTTGCCGCACAAGTGGAACCACCCTTTTCGATTGCGTCGAATTACAACGAACCTAACACGATTCTGGATGTGTCATATCATGCCCCGCAATCAGAAGTCTACACCTACCAAGTGCAAAACCCGGATATCCGCTTTGCCCCCGGTGAACTCCTGACGGTGCGCATTGTCCCCGAACGCACCGATGGATCCCTACGCGTACAGCAAATGCATCTGACGGCCTCCCGCGCACAAAGAGAAACACAAATCCCGCTAGCAGACCTACGCTTTACCCTGCGACAGGAAATCGACACCGGGGAAATCACCCATCTTACAGAAGCCCCCCCGCAAGCATTTCTCGCGCATATCCGGGAAATGGTCTCCCAACAGAAAGATCCGTTCATTGTGCTTGATGTGGGCCACGGTTTATCACTCGCACAAGCCCACAGCATGGCACGCATGATCGAGATGATGGAAAATAACGAAGGACTCCGTGTACTACCGCCACCGGAGGGAAACCTGTATTACCGCGCGTTCATTCCCGACGAGAGCCGCCGCGACCGTGCAGCGCGTATCGCACACCCGTGGGAATTACATCTTTCGCATGACGCCGCCCCAACGCTCACCTACATCGAAGAAGAATGGGAGCAAGGTGAGGTACGTCCACATATAAAAACGAAAGACATCACCATAGATGATCCCGAGACCCTCTCTAAAAAGATGCGAGAACTTCGACCGGATATCAATGCGGTGTTCATTTATGCCCCGCTGGATATGCGCATGGAAACGATAATGGAAATCGTCCAGCATTTTCGCGCAACCCATCCCTTCATCCATATTTTCATGGAGCCATCCCCTCACGACCAAACTTCCGATGCAACTCCCGCAGCGACATCAGAATAAGCGTTGGTCTGCCACGCGGTGACGTATACGGCATCTCACAACGCGCCAGTTCCACCACAATATTCTCGATCTCTGACAAGGATAATTGTTTGCGTAACCCAACGGCAGCACGGCACGCAGCTTCAAGCAAATGCGTTTCCATGGCTACATGACGACGCACGCGCCCGCCTGTCTCATCCAGATCTGCAAGCATTTGCTGCAACAGGGCACTGCCGGAAACCCCCTCAAACAATGCAGGTAAAGCATCCAGCATAAAACTATTACCATCCAATGCAGAAACCTCGAATCCCATGCTGTTAAACAGCTCGGCATGCTTGCGCAGCCTATCGGCATCACGCGGGGTGAGTTGCATTGTCTCCGGCAACAACAACGGTTGCGAGGCTGCTTTTTTCAAGACCACAGCAGCACGAAGTCTCTCGAATAACACACGTTCATGTGCCGCACGGGGATCCATCAACACAAGCCCTGCCTCTGTTTCCAACGCCACATAAACACCACCGACTTGCCCCATCACGCGACACCACGACCAAGGAGAACTTTCCTCTGCCCGCTCACCATCACCAGCAACATCAGGATCCCCATCCGGTTGCTCGTCCCCAGGCATCGCGTCCCTTGCATCATCGACTCGGGAACCTCCAAACACTTCATCCACCGGCTGACCATCCAACGGCAAATCCGGCACAATCGTCTTGCGACGCGGATAACGAAAGGAGGGCAACGGCGGTAGATCCGAAATAGGCAATACGGGTGCACGCGCAGGAACCGCAGGGATCTGTGCCGCTGGAACTACCCCTTCACCCTTTTGCCCCGATATTGTTGTTTCTGTACCTAGAGGACTTTGCTGCAAAGCTTGCTCTATTGCGGCAATCAACTGATCTCGCACCTGCATCGGACGACGAAATTTTATCTCTTTCTTCGTCGGATGCACATTCACATCCACTTGGGCAGGATCCAATGTTAAAAACAAAAACACTGAAGGGAACCGGCCCTTGGGCAACACGTGCTGATATGCCTCGCGCACAGCATATTGCAAAAGGGATGGCCCCACACAACGGCCATTTACAAAAAAGTATTGTTCATTGCGATCCGCACGGTGCATCATAGGCGCACTGACATATCCCTTTACAACTACGTCACCACCTTTTGCCTCCACCGACAGTAAAGCCGAAACCAGATCTGGACCAAATAAGTCTCGTAGACGATCAGAGAGTTTTGCCGCAGCCGCCAACCGGTACAAGTCCTTCCCATCTATGATCAGGCGCATCGCGAGCGAGGGTACGGCCAATGCTTGTGTGAGAAAAACATCACGAATGTGCGACAGCTCGGTCTGCGCACTACGTAAAAACTTTCGCCGCGCAGGAACATTGTAGAAAAGATCGCGCACCTCGACCCGCGTGCCCACCGGCACCCCGCAATCCTGCGGTTCCTGCACCTGCCCCCCATGCACCAATAGTTCGGTGCCAACGGCGTCTCCTTCCCGACATGTCGTTAGTCGAAAGCGGCTCACACTGCTAATCGCCGCCAGCGCCTCCCCGCGAAAGCCAAGCGTGCGAATCGCATCAATATCGCCAACCACCCGAATTTTACTCGTAGCATGCCGCGCAACCGATAACACAGCATCCGAACGACGCATACCTTTGCCATTATCCGTAACCGCAATCAGTTTCTTCCCAGCTGCCTGTACCGCTACTTCCAGACGATCGCCACCCGCATCAATCGCATTCTCCAGTAATTCCTTTACTACCGAGGCCGGACGCTCCACTACCTCACCCGCAGCAATCTGGTTGGCTACCTCTATCGGCAATATTTGTATTTCTCGATCATCCATGACAGCAATGTATGACATCCATCGACGCTTGCAAGCGATAAACCCCGAAAACAGCATCCCATTGACATACCCTAGAACCCCATGGTATGCCTCAACCCGTTTTCCCGACCCACCACTTGTTTTACGCTATTTTGTCATTATGAAAGAAAAAAACGTCCAGCCAGACTCCTCTAATCCAAGAATTCTTGTCTTTACCGGCGACGGCAAAGGCAAGACCACCGCTGCGATGGGCATGGCCCTGCGGGCGACCGGACATGCCATACCTACACGAATCCTTCAATTCCTCAAATGCGATGACACCACCGGCGAACTTGCGGCATGCAAAACATGTCCACACGTAGAAATACAGCAGGTCGGCAAAGGATTTGTTCCCAAACCGGATCATCCCAAATTTGCCTGTCACCGTTCTGCCGCCGAACACGGACTCTTGCTCGCAACAGAAGCCATCCAAAGCGGTACGTATGGACTCATCGTACTCGATGAAATCTGTACCGCCGTCAGCCTCGGGCTGCTAGCCGAAGCGGCCGTCGTCGGACTGCTCAAACAGGCCCGTGGCGACACAATCATTGCTCTGACAGGACGCGGCGCGCCTCCCTCCATTATAGAACAAGCCGATACCGTCACCGAAATGCGTTGCATCAAACATGGCATGCACACGGGCCACAAAGCCCAAAAAGGCTGCGAATTCTAACGTCTTTCATACCGATCGCACGTGGCATCAACAACCCAAGTCTGGTTCAACATCGCGCAAGGTTCTTCCGTATCAAACCTTCTCGCCAGCCCCATCGGCAATTATCGTATCCTCGGCAACAGGCCCCGTTTCCGGATAGTCCAACGTAAAATGCAAACCCCTGCTCTCGTGGCGCGCCGTAGCCGAACGCACAAGTAGCTCGGCAACGGCAGCAATATTTCGCAGTTCCAAAACGTCTCCTGTAACAAGATAATCATGGTAATACTCACGAATTTCCTCGCGCAAATTACGAATGCGTCGAGCCGCCCTTTCCAACCTTCGATTCGTCCGTACAATACCCACGTAATCCCACATACACTGGCGAACCTCATTCCAGTTATGCTCCACTACAATTTCTTCATCACTCGGAACCGCACCATGCGACTGCCAGGCGGGCAACGATATGTGTTTTACCATGCGTAAAGACGCCCCTCGCTCCGCCACCGTCCGGGCCATGAGACGTGCACACACCGCACTTTCAAGCAGAGAATTACTGGCCAATCGATTGGCTCCATGCAACCCCGTGCAAGCAACCTCCCCAATTGCATAAAAACCAGGAATCACGGTTTGTCCATCGACACCGGCCATCACCCCGCCACAAAAATAATGTGCCGCCGGAACCACGGGGATTAGATCATGCGCGATATCGATTCCGAAGCGTTTACACGTACGACTGATATTAGGAAAACGATCACGCAAATATGCGGGGGATTTGTGGCGAATATCCAAATACACACAAGCCTGACCGGTAGATTTCATTTCATTGTCAATGGCCCGCGCGGTGATATCACGCGGTGCAAGCGACCCCCGTGGATCATAATGCTGCATAAACGGCTCACCTGCTGCATTTACCAATTGCGCCCCTTCGCCGCGAATGGCCTCGCTGATCAGAAAGCTCTTGGCTTTAGGATGGAACAGACAGGTGGGATGAAATTGAATAAATTCCATATTGCGAATCGGGCACCCGGCCCGCCATGCCATGGCCACACCATCGGCTGTCGCCACGTCTGGATTACTCGTGTATAAATACGTTTTTCCGCCACCCCCACTGGCCAAAACAATCACAGGAGCGCGAATGGTGGCAATCTTTCCCGTGGTGCGCATTAAGACATAGGCACCAACACACCGATTCTCATCATCCAAGCCAAGCCAACTCGTCGTGATCAAGTCGATTACCATACAATCTTCAATCAACGTGATATTCGAATTCGTGGAGCTAGCCCGCAACAACGACACTTGAATCTCGCGCCCAGTCAAATCCCCGGCATGCAATACGCGACGCTTCGTATGCCCGCCTTCGCGCCCCAGATCATATCCTCCCCCCTCGTCTTCTGACCGCTCACTAAAGCGTATCCCGGTCTGGATGAGCTCCTGGATCGTAGCGGGCCCCTCCGCCAAGATCTGCCGAACAACAGATTCGTCACATAAACCGGCTCCGGCATCTAACGTATCGGTCACATGACGTTCGATACTGTCATCATCTGTCATCACACAGGCAATGCCACCCTGGGCATAATTCGTGTTGCTTTCAAAAGCTTCGCGCTTTGTAACCACAGCAACGCGCCCTAAACGACTAAGATGCAACGCCGACATCAGGCCGGCAATCCCGCTCCCAATCACTACATAATCGAATTCATAACTGTCCATGAGAACCGATCAGTTTCCAACGCTAGAATTTGACAATATTGCTGTGTGAAAAATGGCAAAAAGCGCATCTGTCTGCCAAGCTTGTTCCGGCAAACCTGCTTTTTGACACAATGCCCCCAGTGTTTCTCCCCGCGTCCAACCTTGTTCGGCAGCGACCTCAGGCAAAAACACGGCGCGACGCCCCTGTTTCTCAAGAATAATACCATGCCTGCCAGGCACAAAATCGACAATATCCTCGATCGGTTGTGCCGGACTCAAAATAGAAATCGTCAGCTTAATATGAGGAATCTCCTCCATTTGCACCGGCGTAAAGCGTGGATCGTGCAATGCCGCCGAAACCGTATTGTCGTGTACAGATCGATACAGAGGAGCAACCGGTTCCAGAGTGCCAATACACCCTCGCAACATGCCGCCCGGCAAATGCAACGTAACAAAACAGGCTCGTTCCTCCTGCAGCGCCGCCGTTCGTTCGTAGCGATCCCAGGACAAATCCTGTCGAGGATCTCTAACGCAGGCAGACAAGGTATCGAGGGCAATCTGAAAAAGACAAATGCGTTCGGATGGGATCAAACCACTTTCCCAGCCACCCTGGCTTTTTTCTATAATATGCATGACGTCGTCTCTACCGGACTTTGGCGCCAGACTCGGCACCTGACTCCACCGTAACCAAGCGCAACTGGTCGCCTGCGTCTGCGGCCAGCAACATCCCTTGAGACTCCACACCACGAATGCGCGCGGGAGCCAAATTGGCCACCACAATCACTTGCTTACCAATCAAATCAGACGGAGCATATGATTTGGCAATTCCTGCCACGATTTGCCGTGTCTCCTCGCCTACACGCACCTGCAAACAAAGCAACTTGTCGGCGCCCTCGACTGGCGCTGCCTTCTCAATACAGCCAACACGTAAATCCAATGTGCTAAAGGTATCATAGGAGATGGTCCCCTCCGGCTGCACAGATGGTTTCTTACCGGACGTCGCGCCAGACTTGGTTTTGGGCTTCGACTCTCCTCCCGCAGGTTTTTCGGTCTGAATCCGCGGAAAGAGCGGCCCCATGGATTGCAAGGGTGTACCGGGAGCAAGCTCGCCCCAATGACGCAAACGCGTGTAATCCGGCTCACCATCTGCACAACCTAACACCGTGCGCAACGACGTCATTTTCTCCGGCATCACAGGATAAAGCATCCCGCTCACCATACGCAACGTCTCAGCCGCACAATACAGCGTTGTCCCCATTAACACGCGCGCTTCGGGCCCCTGCTTGGCCAAAGACCAAGGCTGGCGCAACTCAAGATACCGATTGGCCTCCCGAATCGCACCCGCCAAACCAGCAAGCCCTTGATCAACGCGCATACGAACAACGGCATCACGCATCCCCGCCACCGCCGCCAACGTGATTTCCTGCAAATGCTTTTCCTCGGTAGCCAAAGCACCCGGCGGCGGAATTTTTGCATCAAAATGCGAAACCGTCATACGGACAACACGACTCAAAAGGTTACCGAGATCATTGGCCAAGTCGGCATTGTAACGACGCACAAAGCCCTCCAATGTAAAGCTGGCGTCCTGCCCCAATACCATTTCGGCCATCAAAAAATAACGAAAAGCATCAATGCCATACGTTTCTGCCAACGCCATCGGATCCACCACATTGCCTGCACTCTTGCTCATTTTATCGCGCCCGACAAGCCACCAACCATGCGCAAAAATCGTTTCAGGCATCGCCAGGCCCATCGCATGCAGCATCGTCGGCCAGTATACCGTATGCGTCGTCAAAATATCTTTTCCAATCAAATGCATCGAAGCCGGCCACCACTGCTCGAACCGGGCATCATCCGCGCCATATCCAATCGCACTCACGTAATTTAACAGCGCATCAAACCAGACATAGGTCACAAAATCGTTATCAAAAGGCAACTCTATGCCCCATGACATACGGGTTTTCGGACGCGAAATACAAAGATCCGTCAACGGCTGACGCAAAAACCCCAGCGTTTCATTGCGCCGAAAATCAGGCTGTATAAATTGCGGGTGCTCTTCGATATATTGTATGAGCCAATCCTGGTATTTGCTCATCCGGAAAAAATAGTTGGTCTCCGTGATTTTCTCAACGGGCTTATGGCACCCCGGCTCGGGGCACATACCATCGGCAAGATCCTTTTCGGTATAAAACCGCTCACACGTCACACAATACCACCCATCATATTCCGCCCGGTAAATTTCATCGCGGGCATACAGTTCCACCAGCACCTTCTGTACGATTTCCGTGTGACGCGGCTCGGTTGTGCGAATGAAATCATCATTCGTAATCCCTAAATGCGCCCACAAATCCGTAAAACGCGTAACGTAGGTATCAACATGTTCCTGAGGCGAAACGCCCCGCTTGTTGGCAGCTTGCTGCACTTTCTGACCATGCTCATCCGTACCGGTAAGAAAGTGCGTTGGCACCCCCAGCAAACGATGGTAGCGCGCAAGCACATCGGCTAATATTGTCGTATAGGCGTGACCAATATGCGGCTGGTCATTCACATAATAAATGGGTGTCGTGACATAAAAACGGCCATTTGGATCAGGCATATCTACTCCGCAATTAGAAGATCTTCTCTGCTTTACTACAAAACGGCATCATGCTGTACATTCAGCACAAGTGCAAGGCAACAAAATGTATGCAGCGCATAATAATCAGGGGCAGGAGCACATCCCTTTCAGGCATCTTGCACAGCCGATAATACATCCAGTAAACGCTGCCGCGTAAAAGGCTTTTTCAAAACATATACATGATCATCCTTTGGAACATGATCCTCGATATCTTGTTCGGCAAAACCACTCATCAACACAATCGGCAACGCAGGACACTGTTCGCGCATTTTCGCATATGCCTCATAGCCATCCATGACCGGCATCGTAATATCTAGAAAGACAACCGTGATCCTATCCTTGTTTTCTGTTACTTGTTCAAGCGCTTCGCCCCCATGAGTGGCCTCCACAACGTCGAAGCCTATACGTTCCAACATACGCCTACATAAATCCCGTAACGTGTCTTCATCCTCCACCAACAAAACCGTCCCTGATACCGCAGTTGCTTTCATGGGCTTATCTTCCATATCCTCCGTATGTTGCTGCTCGGAAATCGGCAGATATACATCGAACGTCGTTCCCTTGCCTGGCGTACTGTGAACCGTCAACTCCCCGTTGTGAGACTTCACAATCCCGTGAATGGCGGCAAGGCCAAGACCACGCCCCGTGAATTTCGTGCTAAAAAATGGTTCAAAAATGCGTTCAAGCGTCTGCTGGTCCATCCCCTTGCCTGTATCTGACACCTCAAGTGCAACCCATGCATGGGCATCACCACCAGATGTGCTTTTTGCGCTTCGATCCGAGGGGGGGGATGCCAGATACGTTCGAAGATTGATGGTGCCAGAATCATCCCCGATCGCCTCAGACGCATTCACCACCAAATTCAACACAATCTGCATGATTTGTACTTCGTCACCCCAGACCAACGGAAGATCCTCAGCCAACGTGTAATGGATCTCGATCTTTCGAGCGATCGAAGACTTGAGCAGTTCTGCATTCTCGCGAACAATGGCCGAAAGATCCAGCGGCTTTCTGATAGGGTTTCCCTTCCCGCAATACATAAGCATTTCCGCACACAGTTTCGAGGCTTGCTTACCAGCACCGATGATATCTCCCAAACACTGGTAATCAGGTGACTGCGCATCTGTGCACTCCCGCATCATGTCGGCATTGCCAATCATAACGCCCAATAAGTTATTGAAATCATGCGCAATGCCACCAGCTAGCATACCGAGACTTTTCATCTTCTGGCTCTGTAAAAACTGCTGCTGCAGTTCCTTGTATTCGGATATGTCAGATGCCGTTAATACAAACCCCTGCAACATACCACGGGTATCGTATAAACAGAATGCCGAAAGAATCGCCGGAAGAATCGACCCATCACGAGCATGCAATTCAACCTCTTGCGCTTCAAAGTGCCGTACACGCCTGAGCTTGGCAATGCCCGCAGCACCTACCGGACACGCCCCCCCACGAAAAAGCACTTCCTGCGGCGTCTTACCAATAGCTTCACGTGCAGCGTATCCCAGCAACTTTGTCATAGCGGGATTGACCGTCACGATCACGCCATCGACGTCAAGCACAACGACCAAGTCATGCATAGAGCGCAATATATTTTCCGCGTAAGCCCTGGCATCTTCCAGTTCCCCCTCCAGTGCCGCAATCTGCACCTCCTGCTGGTTTGGAATGATTTCCAGCGACAAGGCTACGCGCTGCTTACAAAACATCAGGTCTTCATCGAACGCTTCTGCTTCAAACTGATAGGTGCCCGAAGGTAATGCGTGGAAGGTATATACCTCTTCCATCGTTTCCGTCCACTTATCCTCATGTCCCATGAGCCGATAACGATATACCAAAGGACCTGGTTTCACGTTCCAAGCCGTAAGATGTACAGACAGAATGGCGCTTTCCTGACACGTCAAGGACTCCCCCGGAGAATCGTATGTCTGATCAGCAATCACTTTCGATATATATATTTCCGGACGCGTATCATAACGTGGATGACACCTGCAAACCCCCAGTTCGGTGGCAATTAATACCGTTTCATCGTCAATCCGATAACTGGCAACGGCACGATGCGACGGCAGGAAATTTAATTCGGTCATTCGATATGTATGCTGCCCATCGTGCCGGAAGAGCCCTTTCGTGGTACAGATCCACATTTCCCCTGATGCTTCAACACGCACATGCCGAACCCCACCCGACAAACCGGGTATAGATACCTCTGTGAATATGCCTGTTTCCGGAGAAAACCGGAATAAACATGCATCGCGAGACCCAGCCCAAAACGTTCCCTGGGCATCCTGCGTCAAAGAAGATATACGGTCATCCGGCTTATTGACGACATCAGGCTTAAACTGCTCCCGCACAACTTCGAAGGTACCCTTGTTGAAACGCAGCACAGGCATATCCTGCCCGGAGACAAGCCACAATACCCCCTGATCATCGCAAAACATGAACAAGCGGCGCTCCATGCGTAAAGAGTCGTGTGAATAGGACACCACGCCGTCAGGTCCCTCGCACCAAAGTAGACCCAGCGCATTGATCCAAAACAAATCGTTACAATCCCGTACCACATTGTACACCATAGTGGCTCTATTATCTTGAGCATTAACCAGGCCATGTTGAACCATTTTGCCATTCACGGAATCATAGAGGAACAAACCACTGGCCGAACAAACATAAATATCCTCGTTGGCATCGACAAAAAGCGAATAAATACGCGACGGAAGAGACCCGCAAATTTGCCACGCCGCCTCACCGTCACATTCCAATAAACCTCGAGAGGCCGCAGCTACAACATAACGACCTTGCGGCCTTGGCACGATCGCCTCTATATGTCCGCGCTGCACGACTGACATCCCACGTGGATCATACCGTAAAATCCCATTTTGTACCCCGATATGCCAAAAGGCTCCTGTATGATCCTGCACCATATTCTTTGGCCACCAAACGCCGGGGGTGTCTTCAAACGGGAACACCACTACCCCCTCACGGCTGACACAAATCGTCCCGCGAAAATGAATCGAAAACCAAGCATTTTGATCGCGATCTATGCGTAGGCAACCAGCAGAGTGCATATATTGAAGCTCGTCCTGCAAGACTTCACAGAAACGCCCATTCTCCAAATAGAGCAACTTCTCACGAAGCGGGAGCCATAACGTCTTGTTTGGCCCCGCCAAAAAGTCCCACAGTACAGCATTTTGCCCATTGGGCAGCGGACAATGCCGAAAACATTCGCCCTCCAATAGATACAATCCCGACGCTACCGTGATCCATACATCGCCATCGATCGATGTACCTGCACAGCGTATACGTGCATCTTCCGGACCGGGAACGCGAACCGATTTTGCACGACAACCATCGTAGCGGATTAATCTACCCGGCAAACCGATCAAGATATCGTCATGACTAGATGTCCATAGGAAGTATGCTGCCGCTAGCGACGGCAAATGCTCCGTGTGATCCTCAACGAGACCATCCTCCAAACGCAACGCGAGGAGCCGCTTCTCTTCCGTAATCACCCAAAAAATATCGTTCGCGCAAAAGCCCGATGTAAAGGGCAAATTCGTATGCATACATTCCGGCTGATAGCACCGAACAACATGAACACCATCTGTACATAACAGTGCATGGGGTAACCGTAACCACAATCTGCCATGCTTGTCGATATAGCCAGCATCGGCAGTGGACAGATCGTACCCTCCAACCGTCCGGAATAACTGCCAGGAACCGCGCTTGGCAAATATATCATCTGTAAGCCCCATGCCCACCCCCCTACATACTACCCATATGTTCGCCCCTACAGGGTCAAACTACACCTAATTCTCAACCATTACTATGAAAAATACCTCGAAAAACGCGTTCCGGCACTCGGCCCTCAAAGAGCCGTCCAGCCCCCACTGTAGCGCGTTGCTCCATATACCTGTTGTCTTACGGCCGTGCTTGCACTATAGTCAAACCCTAGATCAGATTACCTAACGCAATACGCAGGAGACGTAGCAATGCCAGCAAAAGATTTAAAAGCAGCTTACCGCACCATTATGGATGACCACTTTCCGCCGCAAATGGAAATCAGCTTTATCGAAAGTAACGGGCAACGCCAAACCCTTGCCTATGAAAAAGCATCCTGGCTCATCGATGATGTGGAAAAAGGATTACGCTACGGAGAAAATCCAGGACAAGAAGCCGCACTCTATCGTTTAACCAACGGGAATCTCACACTCGGAGAAGTCACCGCGATTCAGCCCGGACAACACTTGGCCTCAAACGTCGAACTCCTCCAATCAGGCAAACATCCCGGAAAAACCAACATCACCGATGCCGATAATGCCTTGAACATCCTTCGCTACCTCATGGACACGCCTTGCGCAGTCATTGTCAAACACAACAACCCATGCGGTGTTGCTAAAGCCACTAGCATCGTAGAAGCCTATGACAAAGCCAACATGGCAGATCGGCTGGCTGCATTTGGTGGTGCCATTGCCTTGAATCGACCCTGCGATGTGGAAACGGCAAAATTGATTAACGAAAACTATGCTGAAGTTGTTGTCGCGCCCGAATTCGAAAATGGCGTGATGGAAATTTTTGCCCAGAAGAAAAACCTGCGGGTCATGCGCATCAACAACATCGCCCGACTACAGGCATTTGCAACCGAGCGCTTTGTCGAATTCAAATCGCTCATCGATGGTGGCCTCGTCGCCCAGTGGTCTTTCCAACCCGAAGTACGCTCTCCGAATGAGTTACTGCCGGCTGTTGTTGAATACAAAGGACAAACATACAAAGTGAACCGTGAGCCTACCGCACAAGAACGCGACGACATGATCTTTGGCTGGCTCGTAGAGGCCGGCGTCACCAGTAACTCTGTTCTGTATGTCAAGAACGGGGTGACTGTCGGCATCGGCACGGGCGAACAAGATCGTGTTGGTGTAGCCCAGATTGCCCGGGATAAAGCCTACACGAAATTAGCAGATCGGATTTGCTGGGAACAACACGGGATACCATTTAACACGCTGGAGGATCCAGCGGCACGCGACACCATCATGGAAGCCGTAAAATCCCAAAATGGCGGCCTAACGGGAAGCTGCATGGTTTCTGATGCATTTTTTCCCTTCCGGGATGGCATCGACGTTGGTCTCCGCGAAGGCGTTACTGCCGTTGTCCAACCCGGTGGCTCGTTACGGGATTATGAAGTAATCGAAGCTTGTAATGAATACCATGCAGCCATGTGCTTTACCGGACAACGCAGTTTTAAGCATTGATCATCGTTATGCGGCAGAAGCGTTTAGCATCATTCCTCATCCATTATCTGCTGCGAGGAATTTTCCTCGTACATATAGCTTTTGTAACAAGCGCAATCGCAGAACCATCAGGCAACCTCACGATTCAACTTCGCCAAGAGCATATCGGCGGAGCCCTGCAGGTGCTTCTTTTTGATAACGCCGAAAACTTTGAAAATTTCACTGCCCCGATCAAAACAAAACGGTTTCCTGCAGACGGAAGAAAAACACTGGCGATCACCAATGTGCAAGCAGGTGAATATGCCCTGCTTGTCTATCATGACGAAAATGACAACAAGCAACTCGACCTCAACTTCATAGGAATCCCAAAAGAACCAATCGGGTTTTCCAACGAATATCGCCCCCGCGGTTCCCCCACATTTCGCAACGCGCGTTTTACATTCGCCCCTGGAAAAACAGAACCTATAAAAATGGATGTAGTACGCCCCCTGGGAGACCGCGGAAGAATCGGTGCAGGCGTTGTCATTATCACCCGCGGCAGTCCTTATCCAAACGCAACGGACAATCCCTTTAATCTGCTACCGGCCATCGTGTATATTGGCAACCGTGTGCAAATACACGGCCCCTTCGTACAGATCGGTCTTCTTGGAAGTGGCCGCACGCGTCTTGCGGGCACAATATCCTACCGTCAGGCAACGTACGAAGAACACGACAGCCCTATTCTCACAGGCATGCGAAACCGGCGCGCCACCGCCATGGCAGGTCTACGTCTGCAAATAAATACAAAAGCTGGCATCAACCTGTCTGCCGGATATCAATTGGATGCTTTGAACCGCATTGGTGGCGATGAAGGACGCCTGACAGTAGCACGTCCCATTCCTTGGGAACGCTTTCGATTCACGCCAACGATCAGCTTGAACTACATGTTACCCCGCTTAACACGCCATGATTACGGCGTATCCCCCACAGAAGCTACGCCCGAGCGCCCCGCCTATCGCCCTGGAACCGCACTGAACCCCGAAATAGGCTTTAGTGTCTTTGCGGAAATTACCCCGAATATCATGGGCGCGCTGATCACCTCTGTAGAATGGTTCGACAAAAGTATCCGGCAAAGCCCGATTGTCGAGGACCATTATGTTGTCAAAGGATCCTCTTTCGTCGTCTATATGTTTTGAACGACCTTGACACCACACCACACGAAAGATAACTATCCTGAAAAAGGATGTTGCTAATTATAAAAGGGAAATATCTATGCAGCGCGAAAAAATCATGCAGACGTTATGTAATATTGTCGAGCAATCCACCGTCGAACCCATCGACATCGAAAACATCACAGAAGATACCACCATCGGAGAACTCGGATTCGACTCTCTATCGGTGCTGGATTTGGTCTATGATATGCAGCAAGCTTTCGGCTTGGATTTTGAGGTACAGGAATTGGTCACGATCAATGCCGTCGGAGAATTAATCGACTTTCTCGAAGAGGAAATGAAAGGGTGAAATCACACAAACCCACGTTCCGTCATCGTATCGAATATGCAGCCATTTGCTTCGGGATTCGCCTCATCCAACTGTTGCCTCCGACGAAATGTCGCCCATTGGCAACCATGCTCGGAACCATCGGGTTTGCCACCATGAACCGTAGACGCGACATTGCTTGCAGCAACGTCCGCTTGGCGGCCATAACCAATGATGAAACCGAGGTGCGCCGAATCGCACGCGCATCCATGATCCATTTTATCTATGTCGCCATCATCTCCCTGCAGGCGGTTGGCGGAAAATCGCCACAACACGAAATTGTA
Organism: Kiritimatiellia bacterium; assembly: GCA_007129405.1. GTDB lineage: Bacteria > Verrucomicrobiota > Kiritimatiellia > UBA8416 > UBA8416 > T3Sed10-140. The sequence goes on along the minus strand of SKVN01000178.1, from coordinate 3,300 downwards.
GAAGAAATAGATCCCGCGGCCAGGGAAGTCTTGGCAGACCCAGATAAAGGCGTGATTTTATGCTCAGGACACCTTGGCAACTGGGAGGCTGGATTGCAAGCTGTCGCCAAACAATTTCCCTTATTAGGTATCGCCCGGCGCATGAACAATCCTCTCGTCGAAAACCTCATGGCGTTTCGAAACCATGATAACATCGAAATCACGCCCAAACATGACCAGGACGCCGCACGGTTACTGCGCGCGCTGGCAGAGGGTCGTAACGTCGGAATCTTGTTCGATCAACACGCCGCAGGGAAACGCGGCGTCATGGTTCCCTTTTTCGGGGTCCCTGCCGCCACCTACACCTCTCCCGCCATGCTGCACCTGACGACCAAAGCCCCGATCTGCTTTTCAACCTGTGTCGAAATTGCACCCGGGCAATACCGTCTCCGGATTGACCCACCCTTTGTCTACACGCGAACCGGAGACCGTAAAGAAGACACCACCCAGATTCTGCAGGCGTTGCACAGCAAACTAGAAAATGCCATTCGGGAATATCCTACGCAATACCTGTGGGCCCATCGCCGCTGGCGAAACAAGGATCAATCCTCGGAATCAACGCCATAGACCTCGCGCAAAAGCCCTTGGTCCGGAATCAGGTTGATGGGCATACCCGAAAGTTTTTGCAAATACTTCATCACCACTTCGAGACGCTGCAAACTCTCGGAAGCAAGATCAAACACTTTCTTTTGATTCTCGTCCACATCCCCCAGGCGGCCGGAAGACAACAACTCCACCAACGCGGCAGACACCGTCAACGGTTGCACTAGCTCCTGATTGATTTCCGCCAAACTTTCCAGCAATTCTTCCCGGGACAAATGTATCGGGGCACCACTATCGCGTGCATCTTGCTCCAACTTGGCAATCTGCTCGCGATCGGCATTTACCTTTTCGACCAATGAATCCGTTTGTGTATTCGCCATTGCCAACAAACTATTGACCGAACTACTAAGCTTCCCTAGTTCCTGGGCAACACTTTCAGATTCCACCTGCCCCATAGCACAACGTTTTTGTAATGCATCCAGATCTTCGCGCAGTTTCAAAATCTGCTCATTACGCTGCACGGAACCACCGTCACCCTTTGGTCCACCACAAGCTTGAGCCTGCCAGCACAATTCATTCCATTGCGCTTTGCTTCCACCCGCTGAAAAAAACTGTTTTTGCAACGCTTCTAGCGCCTGGGGATCGTTGGTGGCATGTTGAATCAGCGCAATACAATTTTTTCGCTGTTCATCGGCGGCACGTTGCTGCTGAATAAAACCGCCAACAGCTTGCCCTCCAACGCCAGAGCCAGTCCCCCCCCCGGAACCCACCCCAAAATCACCATCGGGCGTCTCCTGCAGCATGCTATCGAGATCGAACTGCTTAACACCCGCACGAGCAGACTTCGACGATCCCCCCGCCCCCATTCCGGATCCGGCCTTTTCTTCCCCCACACCATCGAGTTGATCCGCTGATATCCGGGCATACACCGAATCAGCGATGCGTATCCCAACGTAAGCTTCTCCTGCATGCGATGATTCGACACCCGTCGCTAACCACGTAACAAAACGATTCAACTCCACACGGGAAATCGTATCCACAAACGTAAAGGTTTCCAGCCCACATGCGCGCATACGCGTCGCCAGAACATCATCCGCCGTGCGCAATTCGCAAGGCTCCCCGTTAAGCAGAATTTTTCCCTCTACATCGCTCCAGACAATCTCCGGAAATCGGTCCAGAAGATCTACAACTTGATCATAAAACGAGCGCAAGGTCGTTGCCGAAACCGTATGTTCAGCGCCATAAGCTTGCACATTACGCAATGCCAAACAGAAGAGTTGCGCAAGCGCACGACGCTCATCTATATCAATCGGAAATAAACGTTTTGCGTTGCTTGGCATGAATATCCTTTGCACATATCGACTTCTTACATCCTTTTACGCTATTCCCATACGATAGATCAAGGAAGAACCGAAAGAACCCACAATGATCCAGAATTATCATCGCCCCGGAAACCCTTGATGAGCCATCGAACGATAGCCTACAGCAATTGCCCCCGAGGCCCCTCATCGGTATCATCCCACCAACGCGGCCTACTTGTGGCAATTCGGGCGATCCGCTTGGAAGTCATCTGGTTGCCTTTTGCCTTCGCACCCTTCACCGCAACAGACTGCGGCTGAAATGCTTGCTGATGAATCCGCTGCCCTTTGGATGGTTTATACTTTACATAAATCTCATCCACGGGTTTATCCTCGAGCACTTGCACCGTGGCCCCCTCGGGTGCGCATCGATACTCTTTCTCCATGATCGTACCACCAGTCGCGAAACGCTTGATGTAGGTAAACCCGCTCGATTCATCCGTGTAAACCAGCGTGAATACCGTATCACGATCTGAAATTTGGACCAACTGCAACCCGCCCACCACAAAAAAACGCTCCGGTGGTGACAGGACCCAGTAGCGACCATCCTGTGAGAACACAACGATCTTGTCATAGGATGAACAGGAAAAGAGCGTTTCTCCATTCACGGCATGCCCGATATACCCACGTTCAGCATCATAATTGATTTTTAATTCCGTCGCCGTAAGCTCCCGCACCTCAATACTACCAAAGGTAGTAATCTCGGTCTGCCGGGGATAATCCTTGCCATACGTCTTCAGCAGATTCTTGAGATACGCGACCACGTACTTTTTGAGTTGCTTCAAATGCTTCTCAACCTGCTCCAATTCAAGAAGAATACCATCGATTTCCTTACGATGCTTTTCAATATCAAACAACGAAATCCGGCGAATGCGCACACCCAACAGCATTTCAATATCTTCATCTGTCACCGGACGAAGCAAACGCTTCTGAAAAGGCTCCAACCCCTTGTAGATTGCAGCACGAACGGCATCCGCCGTCTTACATTCTTCTATCGCTTTATAAATGCGATTCTCGATGAAAATCTGAATCAGCGTTTTCTGCTGCAAGGATTCCTGGAGGTTATGCTTCCGCAGTTCCAGTTCCTGTCGAAGAATCTCAATCGTCTGATCCGTATTGGATTGCAAGATTTCAGTGACACTTGAATCACAAGGACGATCCTTGGATATCACCACCGCCCGGGTCGAAATACTATGCTCGCAAGCCGTGAACGCATAGAGCGCCTGTATTGCCTTGTCCGGTTTCGTGCCAGGGCTTAACAACAATTCAATTTCAACACGCTCCGCCGTGAAATCGTTAATCGCCCGAACCGGCACCTTCTTCTTGCGTACGGCATCCTCAATGGAACTAATAATCGACT
>SKVN01000026.1 GCA_007129405.1 Kiritimatiellia bacterium | reverse complement strand
GGGTTATGCGGGTGCAGAATGTAGTTGCCTGGATGCAAGCTTGATGCTTGTTTACAAGGCGGGACTTTATTGTTGGGCGGGAAGGTGCCGCGGGAGCGGTGATTGATGCCGACTTCTGCAGACTTCGTGACGGGGGAAGGGCATGCGTTTAAACAGAACGGGTAACTGGGACAGGAGTTGATGTTGAGAATGGTAACGTTACAGAGTGGTGCGGATGTTTGTTTTCGACATGTCGCACAGGCAGAGCGTTTATTTGAGAGAGTCAAGGGCCTTTTGGGAAAAAAGGAATTTCCTGTGGGGCATGTGATGTGGTTTCGGCCTTGCGCGTCTATCCATACTTTTTTTATGCGATTCTGTATCGATGTGGTATTTCTCAGTCAGGATCTGGTTGTTACGGATGTGCGTATGGGCGTCAAGCCATGGCGCGTCGTGATTGGCGCGCGAGGTTCGCACAGCGTATTGGAGGCGCAGACGGGCTGGATGGATCCGGCGTTGATTACTATTGGTATGCCGTTTGTGCTTGCCGATTATTGAGGTAACGTCGGTTCCTGCAGAGGTTTTTGCTGGATAATATCGCCTCGGGGAATACGTCTGATGACACCGGGGCGTACCTCCAGTCTGATATCCCCGTTTGGGAGCGTTCCAACAAAAACGCCGGTATGGACGTCTGTTCTGGTTCTGACTTCAAGATTCGGTATAAATTGTCTTTTGAGTTCCTGCGGTTGCAATATGGTTGTTTCACTGGGGCGAATGGTGACATTTAACGTAAGCGGGTAATGTCGCTCTGCGACCAATTTTACTTCGCGTTCTCCCGCAGGAACGAGCCCGATGGTGAGGGGTCTCGAAACCCGGTCGGTTTCATCCGGACTGAAACTGGTGATGCCGCGTTCCACGCCATCGATAAAGACCTTGGCTCCGGCTGGTTGTGTTACAACCACCAGCGTGCCCGCATTGGATTGTAATCGAAGTTCCTCGGTGGGGTGGGCAGCATTTGCAAGACGTACAGTGCGGGCCATGGGGTCGTGTCCCGGTGATTCGCCTCTGATGCGATACTCCCCTGGTGTGAGATTTTTGAGAGTGACGGGCGATCTGCCTACATATTGGTTGTTAACATATATTCTGGCACCCTCCGGTATGGATACGATTGTGATGGCAGCCGGTATGGGCGTTAGTTCAGCATTGAGTCGTACGTTTTGTTCTGCGGCGAGAATGAGCGTTTCGGCAAATGGTTCATACCCCTCTAATTGCAACTCCACCGTTGCGTTGCCTTCGGGCACATTATCAATGATTGCGGGTGTTCTACCACGGGACGTTCCGTTAAGTGTTATTCTTGCGCCGGGGGGGGTCGATTCGACATTGATGGTTGCCGAGCTAGGGGAGAGTGTCTCGTTGATGTGGATTGGTGAGCGCCCTGTGATCGACAGCGCGACGGTTCTTTCGCGGTATCCTGATTTGCTAAAGTGCAGGGTGTGTTGTCCTAATGGTAGGTCGGTCAGAAATAGCGGGGTAGTGCCTTTGTTTACGCCGTTTACGGTTGCTTCTGCGCCGGCGGGTTGGGTGTGTATCAGCACGAGGCCTGTAAGCGGTTGAAGCTCGATGTTGAGCGGGACTCTTTCGCCAGCTTCGAGGTTGACGGTTTGCCGATGCGCATGGAATCCTCGTGCTTGTACTGTGATCAGGTGTGTGCCGGGGCGCAGGTCGGTGGCGACGTGGGGCGTGGTGAAAGGGCCCTGCTGATTGATATAGAGTTCGGCTCCCGATGGCGTTGTTTCGACTCTAAGGGCAGAAAGGACCGAGCTCTGTTCCTGTGCGGTAGCAACAAGCATGACCGCAGCGAAAAAGGTAAACATGCTATATCGGGTTATTCGTCTCATTCGTTTGCCCTTATTCGTGCCTCAACATCAAGAAGCTGTCTTCTGGCTTGTCGGTTTCGATCATCGGACCTGTCGGGTATCACTTCCAGTATAACCCTGAGGTTTGCGGCGGCACTCGCCCAATCCTGCAGTCGGATTGCGCGTTCTGCTTGAAAGGAAAGGTTATCGTATTGATCCTGTAGGAGTCTTTGGGTTTCGGATATCATGGCGACAGCGTCGGCATAGAATTCGGGTTTGGGCTCCACGGTTTCGAGATCCATGACGGCTCGCTGGAAGTGTTGTAGCGCGTCGAACAAGTTACTATATTTTACCGCACGTTCAGCGAATAGGTTTTTGGCGGCGAGGTAGCCGCTTTCAGCCATTTCGAGCAGCGTCTCGGTTGAGAACTGTATGGCCCATAAGCCAAGTTCGTTTTTGCCGAATACCTCGATATGCTCTCGTACGTCCTTGAAGGCATCGGGTTCGGGGCGGTTGAGGACTCTTACAGTATGTGTCTGGTTGTTGATGGTGATCGCGAGGTTCCACAGATGGTACGTTTCGGGTTGCATGCCGATATACTCGTCCCGAAGCTCAAAGAAGTCTGAGTGCCTGATGTTGCGAATGAGATTTTGCACAAGCTCCTCGTCAAGTTTCTTCTCTTTGCGCACGGTTCGATTGTTGATCAAGTCATCGATCTCGATGGATATATCCAGCGCGGGTGTTATGGTCAGATGATAGCGGAATATGTTCGAAGCATCGGCTTCCACTTTCTCGTAATCGATGGAAATAACGTCGGGTTGGGGTCTGGCAACAACCGGTTCCGTGTGTTTCTCCCTAGCATGCGGTATCAGTACCAGCGCAATCGCAGCTGCGAGCAGGGTGACGGCAATCACACTTCCTGCAACGATCAGCAGTTTAGCGCGTTCGAAGAGGTTGGTAGGCAGCCGTGCAGTGGTTGTTTTGGGTTTGATTTTCGCTTTCGGGGGCAGGGCTAGCCCGAGATCGACACTGGCAGCGGGTGGAGGCGCGATGGCGGGTGCGTCGGTTCCTGTGCAGTTATAGACGACTTTCAGGATCGTGTCGCCCACTTCCACAAGATCTCCTGGTTTAAGTGGCTGCTCCATGATTTCGCCGCCATTGACCTTGGTGGTGTTGGAGCTGGCCAGATCTGCGACTTTCAGTGTGCCTTCGGGGGTAAATAAAAAGCGGCAATGGAAGCGGGAGAGGGCAGGGTCCTCGATGACAATGTCATTTTTAGGGGATCTTCCAAGTCTGGCACCATGTGGAGGAATGTGAAATTCCTTGCCGCTGTCTACTCCTTCTTCCGCGATTAGATGAATCGTTTTCATGTCTCGAGCAGGCTATCAATATACACGTTGAACTGTCAACTTGATGGAAAAGGTTCAAAACATCCGCTGTGCCGCTTGATAGAGTATAGGGCCCAGCAGAACAAGGAAGACTCCGGGAAAAATAAAGAGGAGCAGTGGTACAAGCATTTTCACGGGGGCCTCATTGGCAAGTTTTTCGGCGCGTTCAAAACGTTGTTGTCGAATCTGCTCGGATTGAATGCGCAGTATGGAGCCAATGCTGACGCCTAGCGCATCTGCTTGCACAAGCGCATTTACGACGGCGCGGATTTCCGGCAGATTGATACGTTGTGCCATTGCTCGTAGAGCTTCGCGTCGCGTGCTTCCGAGTTGTATTTCACGAATCACGCGGATCAACTCTTCGGTTAGCGGGTCGATTGTGGCGCGCTCAACATTGCGCTGGAGTGCAGACATAAAATCCATACCGGCTTCAACCGACAGAGTTAAAAGATCAAGCACGAAAGGGAGTGCTCGCCGAATACTGCGGTGGCGCGTTTTTACTGCTTTGGAAAGCCAGCTCACCGGCGACATGGAAAGCAGCAGTGGTCCGATGATGTAGAGGGCTAGCGCACTCTTTCCTAGGATCGAGTCTGGATTTGCCGATACGGCACCGTAGATGAGTACGATCCACGGTACCCCCAGTGCAAGGGGCAGCACAATTCGCAGCGCCATGATTTCAGGCGCGGTGATCAAGTCCTCGAATCCCGCTGCGATAACGTTGCGTTCGATTGTTGCTCGGGATTTGGTAAATATCGTTTTTTCGAATAGCGGGGATACATTGGGAACCAATGGCAGAAGCAGCCGGAAAAGGAGCGGGATTTTTCGTTCTTGCTGGCGGCCATCTGCGAGCGTTACGTATGTGAGTTGTTGCGCGACCACGCTGCAATGCCAAGCCGCGCTTGCTGCTGCGAGTCCCCAAAGTGCTGCTATCAGGTAGTTGATCATATCAAACATCAATATCAATAATTTTCTTGATGACGAGCCAGCCTGTGATGATGAGCAATACCACCACGCCTATTATCAGTACGCCGACGGGAGAATGCAAAAATGGTAGCATGATTTCGGGTTTCAAGGCCATCAGGATAGCCCCCATAACGGCAGGCATGCAGGCTGCTACAATTCCTTGTAAGCGTCCTTGGGCCGTTAATGTTTTAATCCGCATCTGGATACGCATTCTTTCACGAATCGTATGCGAAATGTTCTCGAGAATCTCGGTAAGGTTGCCACCCGTTTTGCGGGCGGTCTCGATTGCTGCGATGACGAGGTAGAGATCGTCGCTCTTGACTCTTTGTCCTAGATTTTCGATTGCATCGCTGAAGCTGACGCCGACTCTCGTTTGCTTGAGAAAAACATCGAATTCTTGCGCGATCGGCCTTTGTCCTTCTTTTACGACAGTTTCGAAGGCCTGCATGATGCTGAAGCCTGCTTTGAGCGCATTACTCATGTTGGCTAGTGTTTCTACTAGTTGCTGGTTAAATGTTTCCAGTCTTTTTCTCTTCAGAATGTTCAAGAGGTATTTGGGGGCGTGAAAAGCTCCGTAGGCACTTGTCGATGCGATCAGCAAGCCTGCGAGAAACCCGGTGGATGAATGGAAGTTACCAGCGAGCAGGAACAGAATCAGGAACGTGGCGACGGAAAGGGCCCAGCCTATATCTGAAATTCTTTTGGGCGGTATGAAGAGGAAAATGTTTTCAAACTCGTTTGCGGTTTCTTGCGAGTAGGTTTTTGCATATACCTCGGCTCCAGCGATAAAGGAGGACAGCACGACGTACGTGATTCCGGCAAAGCTGAGCATAAAAAGTGTTGAAATGAGAATGGTCATAAGCGTGGAGGGGGGGTAAAGATTTTATGATCGATGCTAAGTCCTCTCGCGGAGATCTCTTCCATAAATGTCGGCATGGATCCCGTGGCATGCAGGGCTCCTGTTACTTTGCCGTTCTCATCGACACCGGTTTGCTTGAAGGCAAAGATGTCCTGCATGGTAATCTGCTCGCCTTCCTGCCCGACAATTTCGGTGACATTTGTGACCTTCCGGGAGCCATCGCTGAATCGTGATTCATGCACAATAATGTCGATGGCAGAGGCGATTTGTTCGCGGATTGCACGCACGGGCAACTCCATGCCAGACATCAGCACCATAGTTTCGAGGCGCGAAATGACGTCGCGGGGCGCATTGGCGTGCACCGTCGTGAGTGATCCGTCATGTCCGGTGTTCATCGCTTGCAGCATATCCAGTGCTTCGCCCCCGCGGCATTCGCCGACTATCACGCGGTCGGGCCGCATGCGTAAGGAGTTTCGCACCAGATCACGAATGGTTACGGCACCTTTACCTTCGATGTTGGGGGGTCTGGCTTCGAGACTGACGACATGTTCCTGTTTTAGCTGCAGCTCGGCGGCATCCTCGATGGTAACGATTCGATCCTGCTGCGGAATATAGCTGCTGATTACATTCAGCAGGGTTGTTTTGCCCGAGCCAGTGCCGCCTGAGACAATGATGTTTTTGCGCAGGATCACGCATATTCTAATGAATTCTGCCACCTCTGGGGTGATGGTCGCAAATCTTATCAGGTCCTGATCTGTGAATGGTGTTTTGGAAAATTTGCGAATGGTGAGGCATGGGCCAATCAGGGAGAGGGGATGTATGATGGCATTGACGCGCGATCCATCGGTTAGGCGGGCATCCACGTAGGGCTGGCTTTCGTCGATACGTCTGCCCAGTGGGGAGACGATCCGTTCAATGATGGCCATAACGGATGCGTCATCCATGAAGCTCTGATCAGAAAGGATCAACTTGCCATTCTTTTCGACGTAAATCTGGTTTGGGCCATTCACCATAATTTCTGTTATATCTTCATCCGCGAGAAATGTTTCAAGAGGTCCGAGTCGCAAGGCTTCATCAAAGATTTCCTTGGCAAGCTCGGTTGCATCAAGCCCGTGGGGAAGTTTGTCTCGTACATCATGGATAATACCATCGATGGTATTCTTCGCTTTTTCGGCAAGGTCATGATCCTTGATGCCCGACAGCGACATGCGCTTGATGTTCATACGTGCGACGAGTTCTTTATGAATCTGCTGCTTAATCGATCGTTTTTGATCCAGCGCGTTTTCGTCCAGTTTGTGTTCATAGACAGGAGGTGCGTCGGAAGGAGGTGCGATGTGGTGTTGGGGAGGTTTCTGTTGCGGAACAGGGGCGGCAATTGCGGCTGCCGGTTGCACATTACCCGGCATGGGCGTGATGCTGGGGTTGACAATAAGCGAGTAGATGCCTAAGTCGATCTTTTGTCCGTTATTTACAAGGCAACGGCCGGTAATAACCGTTCCGTCCAGAAGCGTACCCTTCTCTGACGAAAGGTCCTCTAACCAAATCGTGTTCCCCTGAATGGTGAGAATGGCGTGACGGAAATCAACGGAGTCTCCGGGCAGGCAAATTTTACAGTCGTCATCGCTGCCGATGGAGTAGATCCCCGGTTCAAGCTCAAAAATTGCAGCTTTGCGATTCGGTCGATGTATTTCAAGGATTGTATTGGTCATGACGCGCTACTGTATGTTGGTTTTATGCCTGATGTGCCGTTGCCGGTAGAGATTGTATTCCATTAGGTTGTTCTGCAAGTGTTCAAAATTTACGGTGGGGAGGTCGCGCTCGAAATATACGTCGTCCCGGTTGCGTAACGATAATGTCAAACGCCCCTGAAGTTGTTCGGCAAAAACGAGAAGTTCTGCCTCGCGCGGTGTTACCTCTACCGTGACGGTGCTGTAGCCTGCGGCAGTGCGTGTAGGCTGTGCAAGTTGGTCGCGAGCGATTTGCGTTCCTGTGGCTAGGATACTGACATCTTGCAGGACTGTAAGAGTCACGGTTTCCATTTCGCCAGGAATCTCCTTTGAGGGAAATGAAAAGGTGCCAAGGATATCCACCCTGTCGTTAGGTCTGACCATGCCGCTTACTGCTGCAGCACCTCCCACTGAGAGCGAGATGGCACGCATTCTGTTGTTGATGATAGAGGCGAGTCCCGTATCAGCGACCGCACCGCCTTCAATATCGGACCACAGCACGGGACTATCCTTCTGGATGGGAAAAATGACTCTGCGGTTGAGTAATCGCATGCCGTCTTGTACTTCTACCGCTCGATCCCCGACATTCACGCGGAAAACATTTCTGGCGACGAGGTCTGATGCCTGGAGTCTTGTTCCGCTGGGAATGTCGTGTGCAGCAACGAGAACACGCACCTGCACCTGTTGCTGAAAGAATTCTTCCTGTAACCTTCTAAACTCGGCTTCCTTGCTGCGCGTGTAGTTCATGGTGAGAATGAAGGCTGTTATACCTACGACAATCGATAGAATCGGTATCAGTTTCTGTTTCATGTATGTTTCCTCTTTTCTGTGCCTGCGTCTATTTTATGTTAAGCTTCTTATGCAACAATGTAATCCGTGTTTCCGTATTCTGGTTTACCTGTTCAATGCCGATACATGCCACTTCCTGCTCCCTGATGAACACGATCATACCTTCTGGGGTTGTTTCGTTAGATGCAAGTGGCATATGCCAACCGTCTTCTTTCATGGATCCACGATAAAATTGGCGCACTTGCGCGGGGGGGGCCTGTGCGCGCAAAATGTTGATGGACATATCCGCCTGTTTGTCATGGGCCGAAAACGTTTGGGTACTTTGGGGAAAGCGTGGCAGCCAGAAAGGAGCTTCCTGGGGAGCACCCTCGGTCCGACGCTGGTATTGGAAAAGCAGCGAGGAGCCCGAAATGGTCAATCCCGTAAGGCTCGTGAATGCGCCTCGGGCATTGAAGGAAATGGATCTGACACTATTGGCCCAAGCCCGGCGGGATGCAGGTAGACCATATACGGAGATGCTTGCGGCTCTGCCGTTCACGGTCATGTCAGCCTCGTAAGCCAATTCTCCGCCGATATCTGCGATAAATCTTGCAATGTTATCTGCTAGCCCCCACCGGAGATACACTTTTGCTTCCGAGGCAATGGTAGCGAGTATGATGCTTAGCACGCATGCGAGCAAGATTCTCTGCCTAACCCCAGTGGCTTGCTGGTTCAATGCTAGTAAATTCCTTTTGTCCATGTCATCCATACTTCTGATTCGATGTTTAGCGAACTTTCGCGATAAACGAGTCTTTGAAATCCCGGCAAGAGGTCTGTTGTTGCGGAAGCCCGTCCTCTAAGCAGGCCAAAACAGGCTGCGATCATGATGGGGGAGTTACGCAGGGTAACGATACGGTTGGGGATTCGATGGAGGATGTTCCAATCTGATGGATCACCCACGGATTTTGTTACGGTTGTGTCATAAAATGAGGCGGAGGATGCTGTTACCGGTACGTCATGTGCCGTGTAGCGTTTGCCATCCGAGCCTTCATCCCAAGTATGCAGAAATTGTGGCGTTGGGAACAGTACCGTTTCGGATTGCATGATAGCGGCAACGTTAGCACGCGCCTCCATCATGGTGGTTGTATGCAGCATGCTGATTCTCGTAAGTTCCAGCATGGCAAGCAGGATGCCCACGATACCAATCATGCAAACACAAACTTCGATCAAGGCTTGGCCGGATCGGTTGCAAGAGGCTGTCTGCAGCCCGTTGCGGTTGCCATGCGTGGGAGTGTCGTTTGTTGTGGATATGATGGTATGATAGGTTGACATGGCTACATCCTTGTTAGTGTCCTCTTCTGGTTCCCCCGCCTCGGCGGGTGCCTGGTCCTGACGGTGGAGGCATGACACAGAGGTGGCTGTTTTGCGAGAGCCATACTCTCCCGCGGTGCCTGAATGCGGGGTTTTCCCATTTTGTGCGATTGAGTTGTTGGCAGTAGTAGCAACCAGGATCTAGCGCGGCAGTGCCCCTTTCTATATAGTTTTCCAGATGCAATTCGATATGGTTTCGCCAGGCAATGTCGTAGCTGCCACCTGCCGCCCCCGACGCTGCATCGACGGGGATCAGGGCAACTTCATGAAACGCAGGCAGAACCAGCGAATAACTGTTGGGGCGTTCTCTGTTATGAAGATACCCGAACGGTTTTGCTGCAGCGGTCCAGACAACATCGGGCGCAGATTGGTCGGGTGTGAGCATGCTGCTGTCTTCGGCGATGATCCGTACGACGGCATCCGCGCCCGTGTAATTGTATTCCGGCTTTAGCGTCCCAGTAAGCGGAAAGCGATCTTCACCGATCGTATTGAGTATATCCCATATTTCCCAGCGTTCTGGGTCGTAAACGAACCATACTGCCTCTGTGGCTATCGCATTGGTGGTTATCACCCCAAGGTTGTTATCTGCTGCCAAAGTATTGAGGAGATCTCTGAAAGGATCTCCTGCGGTAGTCGTGTTTGCTAGTGGTGCACTTTGGGTTTTTAACCAGAGACCGAATATTTCAGCATTTTCATAGTTTCTGTTTTCAATTGGCGGCAGGGCCGGCCAGCTTTGGTGATTGATATAATTTTCCAGGAGGCCGAGCTGATGGGGGTAAAACCAGCACCAGTAAGAACTGGCAATAGCATCGTAGAAACTTTGGTCCAGAAGCGTATGCTCGCCAGCGGGGTCGGAATAGAAATGTGCGTTGTCCGGTCCGGCCGCAACACCATTGTCCGCAACAGACTCCAGCATGGCGGCATATTCTTCCCAGGCACCCTCATATGGTTCCGGAAAAAGCATGTTGCCGCTGTCGTCGGTCAGGTGGGTGTAATCATCGCGGACTGTTTGGGCGTGGGCCCGCAGGCGCGCAGTGAAAGCCGGGTTTTTATAAATTCTGTTGTTTTTTGCAGCCTGCTGCGCTGCTTCCAGTGCGATCAGCGGCCCTGTAAAGCAGAGGCGTTTCTGGATATTCGTAATCGCGGCAAGTGCATCGGCGTCTCCTTCGCTGATGGCGACGGCTTGCATAACGTTGAGATTGCCGACGATATTGAGTGTGATTCCCTGCCAGCGGGCAGCCATGAGTGCCGCTGCATCTCCGGCATGTTGGCTGCGGAATTTCAACCCGATGATCTTGTGGATATCAACGTTCCAAAGCACGGCAAATACAAGGATTACCATAACCATTAAAAGGAATATGAGGGTCTGACCACTTTTGAATTTTTTACCAATAGTTGTCATCAATATAGACCAGATAGTGATTTTCAAGTGTGTTTACGCCTTCGATGGGCACGGCATCGCCACGAAAAAAAGCGTTCCTCATTGGCAGCCAGCGGGTGTAGTTCATTCGGGCGGTTACCTGGAAAGGCGGTGGATTTTCAACCGGTGCCAAGGGAACGCCGGAAATGTGGTGCTGGATGTGGTTGTTTTCCCAAGCTTCGTAATTCAGGATGGCTCTGGCGTGGTTGATGTTATCAGAACCCATAAACTCCGGGATTAATGCACGCTCAATTTGATACCTTGCTGATGAGGAAACGAGTCTTCCCGACATTACGTCCAGCCAAGGGTCGATCAGGGCCCCGCCGGTTTTGGAAGCTTGAATAGCGGCGACTATCGTTGGATCGTGCGGGTCAACTTGCGGAGTTAGCATAGCACCTGAAATGGGTATGGTTCCTGCATATACAGCTTTTCTCACCATCCAGTGATTAAAACCAACGGTTTTTGCGCGGGCACCTCTTGCGGCAGCATGATACAGGATGACGCGTGTGGCAAACATTTGCGATATTTGCATGGCTCCGAAGAAAATTAGACAAATGAGCCCAATGGCAATCAGGGACTCGATCATTGCTTGTCCCGCACGATGCCCAGATGCCAAAGGAGGAACGCATTTGGCCGGCAGGATAAGCAATGCAAAACGTCTGGTTTCAATGCAGCGCATAATCTTCGATTTTAGTCGGTAGGTAGCGGATCATTTATCTTGGCGCACTTTGGGATTCGGCTTCTTTGACCCAGTCAACCGACCTCTCCGATAGAGCCTCCTCTACGGCTGCTCCATCGCCACCCAGTTCTTCGGTTGCGAATCCGAAAAGTTCACGAACCCTGTCGCTGAAAACACCGACAATAGCGAGCGCAGCTATCGCGATGATAAGCACGATTATGATGTATTCAACCATCGTCTGACCACTTTTGCTGTTTTTCATGACGTTTTCTCCTAATGTTTATGGATACTCCGATCCAACCAGATGTAAGACTCTTGTACTGTTTTCCCTGAATGTATACAATAGCACCGCGAGAATGGAAATGGTCAAGATCAGCATGGAAGCTACAATAACAAATTCCAGCATAACCTGCCCCTTGCAATTGTTTTTGAAACACGTGCTGTTCTTCATATGTACAGTTTAGCAGATACATGCAAGGGTGCAAATAGTTATTATCCTGTATTGTGCTGGTGTTACAGGTGCGCGAGAGGATTTATTGCATGCAAAGCCCGATAAAAGATGTACGGATGGTGGGCGCGGTTTTGGTTTGCGTGGCCGCTGTGGCATTCGGACAGCTTCTTATTTGCCAGCAATGTGGTTATGAGAATGAAGTCGGGGCGGCGGTCTGTACGCATTGCAGTGGATCATTTCCCGTTCAGGCGGTGCCGGAAGTTATTGCCCCTGAAGAGAGTGTGGAGACGCAAGATGAATATCTCCCGTTGCCAGTGGTGCTCGCCGAGATGGCAGAAGGGCAGCAGCATTTACAGGGTGGTAATTACGAGTTGGCGCGATTTTTCTTTCTGAATGCGCTTGCCTTGGAGGCGTTGACGGATCCAGCGGATCACGGAAACCGTTCGGAGAATCTACTGGGAATGGTTCGGTCGGCAGAGTCCGCGGCGCGTATTGTTCGCAAAGCGTGTCCGCGCTGCGGCGGGAGCGGACAAGAACAAGTTGTATTTGAAGGGTTGCATTCGGTGCGCCGTGGTACTGCGATGGGTTCAGAGCGTGCTTTTGCAGCGGATGGGCAGGCAGGCGTTACCTGCAGGGGTTGTGATGGTAGGGGTACAGCATATGTGGAGGGTACCATTGCTGATCGTATGTTTGCGCGGAGAGCCGCGGAGTCAGCGTATGTGCAGTACCAGCAGGCAAAACGATATGAACCTCTTGGAGGTGCATGGGTTCCGCCGCAGTTGATCGAAACACTTAACGTGCGGCAGCAGGCAATGATTATGCGATCGATTGTGCTGTCATGTCGATCCTGCAGAGGTTTTGGCCGGTCTGATTGCTCTCGCTGTGTTGGTCGTGGTAGCGTTCCCTGCAGAAACTGCGATGAAGGCAGGGTCTCGGATGTCAGCGCCCGTGATCGCGTGCAGCGAATCGGTGCAGATCGGACGCGGGCATGTGATGTATGCGACGGTACGGGTGGGCTGCCTTGTGAAAATTGTGAGGCAGAGGGGACCGTTGGCTGTAGAAGCTGTGGCGGATCTGGTGATGCTGATGTCTGCCGTGCATGCGAAGCGCGCGGTTATGTGATGTGCCGTAGATGCAGAGGTACGAAGGTGCATCGGGGAGAAGTGTGTCCCTTCTGTAATGGCGATGGAGAGGTTCTGTGTTCATCATGTAGGGGTAGAGGGCGCCGTGACTGAAGGAACGAGGCATCATAAAAGCGCACGTTTCAAGATCTGGTAGCTGTTTTTTATATATGCGCCTGTGTTGATGTTGCGTTTTGCCTCCCAGTATCTGATTTGACTTTGCGGTGTATCGGTTGCGTGGTATTAGATGGTTAGGAGGTCAATTTTCATGGGGCATGGTTTAAAACATCGTTTGGAATACGGCGTCGTTTGGTTTTTGGTGGGCGTATTCCGGTTGCTTCCCTATCGGGGGGCTTTGGCGATCGGTTGGGGTATTGCTTGGTTAGGTCATAACGTGGTTCGATATCGTCGCAAAGTCGCGTATACACGTATTCGGCAGGTGTTTCCTGACTTGTTGCCGTCCAAAGTGCGATCGATCGCGTGGTTGAGTTGGCGTAACCTGGTGTTTAACGTGATCGACACGCTACGGGTATCCAAGATGGATGCGGACTGGCTACGGCGGCATGTTGTAAATGCCGAGGATGTATATCGAACTTTTGATGCAGCGGGAATTCCTGCGAAAGGATTGGTTGCCATTTCCATGCATGCGGGCTGCGCTGAAATTGCGGCACGCATGCTGCAGGTGTCTGACGCGCGCGTATTTGTGATTTCCAAGATGCAAAAGAATCTTTTGGTTAGCCGAAAGCTCTTTGAGATGCGCGGAGCTACGGGCATAACGTTTTTGCCCGTATCTGACGGAATTTACCGACAGGTGTTGCGTCGATTGCGAGATGGAGAAACACTCGCAATGCTCAGCGATTTACGCGTAGAGGGTGGTACCTGCGTCAATTTTCTGGGGCATCAGGCGAACGTTGCGCCAGGGGCAGCGTTATTTGCAAGGCGCGCCGATGTCTCGTTAATGATTGCTGTTTTTAGTCGTGTCGGGTGGTGCAAGCATAGAGTTGATGTTAAGCGGATTTTGCATCCGGATATGTCTCTTTCGGTTGATGCGGACGTACAACGAATGATGCAGTTGGCGTTTGACGAATTTGATCAGGCGATTCAGGCGCATCCGGAGCAGTGGTTCTGGCATAACAAGAAGTGGATTTTAGGTTCTTGATTTTAGGTTTGGTTGTTGAAGGATGTTGAGGCGAGAGGAGATGTTTATGATAAGGCCGGCATATCCGCAGATACGGCGTTGTGTGATGGTTACCGGGTGTTCTTCTGGTATTGGTCTGGCTACGGCAGAGGTATTGCGGTCGCGGGGTTGGTATGTGATCCCTACGGCACGCAGGGATAGCGATATTGCCATGCTCTACAACAAAGATTTCAAACCTGTACGGTTGGATCTGTCTGATCCTGCATCTGTAGAGCAGGCGGTTGCGGATGCGATTGCACTGAGTGAATGCGGGATTGGTGCGCTGGTGAATAACGCTGGCGTGGCCCAATACGGGGCCGTGGAAGATTTGACGCGTACCGCATTGGAACGGCAATTTGCCGTGAATACGATTGGTATGCAGGATTTGACGAATCGGCTGATTCCGCATTTTCGGGAGAAGGGGAAAGGGCGGATCGTGAATATAAGTTCGGTGTTTGGTCGTGTTACGGCACCGATGGTAGGCGCCTATTGTGCGTCGAAGTATGCCATGGAAGCATTGTCGGATGCTATGCGGGTGGAATTGCGATCGGAGGGTATTGCTGTTTCGCTTATTGAGCCAGGCCCGATTTTATCCGAATTTCGTAACAAGTCGGCCGATCACTCCAAATCGCAGATTGATATGGAAAAGGGCCGCTATGGTGATCGGTATCGCCGACGCATGGAGCGCGCCAAAAAGCCGCAGCGGAAGGACTTCTTTACGAAGCCACCGGAAGCAGTGGGCGTGAAAGTGGCGCATGCATTGGAATCGAAACGACCGCATTCGCGATATTGTGTGACGATTCCAGCTTATGCCGGCGCGTTTTTGCGCCGATTTGCGCCGGATCTCTTGCTCGACCGATTACTCGTCAATAGTGCCCGCGTTTGATGCTGCATGCTCGGGGATGAGAATGACGGTTGCCTGCGCATTTTCATTAAAGATGCGCGCTGCGGCTGTTTGCACGTCTTTCGGGGTGATCGCACGGATGCGGTCAGGAAACGCGTAAGGATAGGCACCCCCCAGACCATAGCGTTCATGCAGTGCTGCATCGGTGGCCATGCTGCCTTGATTTTGCAGACGCATATCGTGGCTGGCTAGCAATTGCGCTCGGGCACGCTTGAATTCGCTTTCGGTGAGTCCATGTTCGCGGACCCGATCGATTTCTAGGTGTAAGAGTTCCTCGACGGTCGTTGTCGCGTCGGGTTCCGTCCCAGCATAGAATGTAAAAAGTCCGGGGTGAAGCCCCGTTTGCTGACTAGCGCCCGTGAAGTATGCTAAACCGCGCTTTTCGCGGATTTCGCGGAAAAGCGCGGATGCCATACCCGACAGAGCCGTTTGAAGCAAGTTCAGGGCATCAGCATCGGGGTCGAACATATCAACGGAGGGAAAGCCGATTAGCACGATGGCTTGCTGTCGGGGCACGCTTTGTTCCGTACGTAGTATTTCGTCGATTTGCCGCGGTCGAGGATGGGTGACCTCCGGCGCGGGGGCCGTGGAGATATCTTGCAGGGCATCTTGGAGCTGCGCGACAACTGCGTCTGTTTGTATGTCCCCGAAGATGGCAATGACGAGGTTGCTTGCGGTTGTGAGGTGTTGATGATGTGCTTCTATGTCCGCCCGTGTGATGCTGGCAACCGTTTCTTCTGTGCCGTTCGGCATATTGCGGTAGGGGTGGCCTGGGAAAAGCATTTGGCGCATTTCCTGCCCTGCTTGCGACATCGGTTGTTCCTGTGCTTGGCGGATAGCAGCAATCTGGCGTGTGCGCTGGCGTTCTAATTCATCTTCGGGAAAAATCGGATGCAGGAGACTATCGACCAGTAGTTCGATCAGGGTCTCCACGTCGCCACTGAGGGATTGGCCATTCAATCCAAAAGCATTGAAACCTGAAAATGCCGAGAGGGAGGCACCACGAGACTCAATCGTCTTGGCAATTTCATCACGCGAGCGCGTTTTTGTGCCGCGCGTCAGTAGTTCGGACATGAGCGCCGTGATACCGACTTGTTCGTCATCTTCCGAGAGTAAACCCCCTTGGAGTGCGGCGGATATGTAAACAAATGGTAGTCGAGGGTTGGGCCGGAGTAATAGGGTAACACCATTTGCCATATGAACCGTCTCCATGTCGGCAAGATCGGTTATGGTTTGTTCGCTCGGTTCGATATCTTCAGATTCGGGAGAAACGATAACGCGGCTCAAGGTTTCGGGCTGCAGCCATTTGGCGGCAACGCGTGCAACGTCGTCTGGTGTGACTTCGGCGATCTGTTCGAGAAGCATTCGATCGGATCGCGGATTGCCGGTCCTGTTTTGCATGGCTCCGTAATGAGCTGCTTGTCCGCTCATGGTGGTAAACGAACGTAGTGTGCGGGTGACTATGGAACGGATCGCCCGGTCAACCTCGTCTTGTGTGAAGGTTGCACTACGGAGCTGTTCCACTTGCTCGGTAAGTGCTGCAAGTGCCACGGTTTCCTTCTCGGGCTCCATTTGGGAAGATATGCCCCAATAGCCACGATCGAAATACCATGCGCTGATACCTAGCAAAAGTCCTTCATCCTCAACAAGAGCCCGATGAAGGCGGGCGGTGCGCCCGCTACCGGCAATGTGTGCGAGTACTTGCAGCGCAGCAGCATCTGGGTGGGGGAATACTGGCGCCGTCCACATTTGTGCCATCCGGGTAATATTATGCTGTTCGGTGAAGCGTGCCACTCTTGGAGTGGCTTGCTCAGGTTCTGTCGGAAGTACAACGGGCGCGCGGGGAGGTCGGGCATGCGCGGATAAAACATGGGTAACATGTTTCCGAACGGCCGCAATGTCGATGTCGCCAATAATGATGAGGGTCATATTGCAGGGGGTGTAATGACGCTGATGAAACGTTACTAGATCATCACGGGTTAACATGGAAAAGGTATCGGTATATCCAATGATGGGGTGTCGGTATGGAGCAAAACGCACTGCCGTTTGCCAGAGATAGCGTATGAGTACTCTGGAGGGATTGTCTTCACCCATGGCAATTTCGCGAATGATGACTTCGCGTTCTTTTTGCCATTCATCTTCAGGAAAATCGGGATGGAAAAGAGACTCTGCATATAAATCGAATGCTAGCTGCCAGTGTTCAGATGGTAGATCGGCAAAATAGACTGTGCGGTCGAGTGAAGTGTAAGCATTGAGTCTGCCGCCGGCTTCCTGAATTTTTTGCGAGAGCTCACCTGGCTCGATGGTAGGGGTGCCTTTGAATATCATGTGTTCAACAGCGTGCGATATTCCCGATCCCATAAATTGTTCTTCATGAATGGAGCCTGTGCCAATCCAGAACTGTACGGTTGCGACTGGGGCGGAGTGATCCGGTTTCAAGATGACATGCAGTCCATTGGGTAGGGTGAACGTGGTGAGTAATTCGCTCTCACGTGTGAAAATGTCCAGTTTCTCGCTGATATCCACGTTAGCGTAGAGTGTCGCGCATAGAAAAATCGCTGGTAGGGCTGCAATATGTTTAATCATTGGATTTTTTCTCCTTAGGATTTTTCGGTTCAAAGGGTCTTTGAAAGGCCGCGCCGAAATCGTAGAGGTCGTTAAAGTCTTCCTGGCGATCTTCGTCGGTTTTGCCCAGCTCACCTGCCTCGACCAGATTGAAAACGATGGCCCCGATGTCATCGGTGCGATGAATGCCCCATTTTGACAAGACTGCGAACGTGAGAGGTCCGAATTGCTCGATGGCATATTCGCGAAATCCTTCGGCAAGCTCGGCACCGGATACGTGCCGCAAGGGGCCGCGCGTGGCCTTTTTTAATTTCTGGACGGTGAATTCCAACGCTTCACGCAGAAACAAATATGCTTCCAGATCGTAGCGGGGGTCACGTTGGGTTATGGTATAGAGGGTATTCATCGTGATTCTGCGTGGTTAGGCAACCATGCATTCCTTTATGCGGTTTGCCATTTTTTGCATTGCTTCCGGGTTAGCATACGATTGCGGGTTCCAGTTCCAGTGATGACCGTCGTCGGCGAATCGCGGGATTATGTGAAAATGGAGATGGGGTACCACTTGGCCTGCTGCAGCGCCATTGGCTTGATGCAGATTCACGCCTACGGCACTGAGAGCTTTTTGCTGTGCTTGCATAACACGTTGCACGGTTTGCATGCATGCTGTGAGGATTTCCGTTGGGGTTTCCGAAAGGGGGTCGTAATGTGTTTTGGGAATTACGAGGGTATGGCCTTTGACAAGCGGCCCGATGTCCATGAAGGCGAGGGTATGTTCGTCTTCATATATTTTGCAGGCGGGAATGTCGCCTGCCACAATTTTACAAAAAATACAGTCCTGCATGTGTATTGCCTCCATTGTATTCGTACGATTCTCGCGTGTAGAGAAGGTTGCCTTGGTTCGCCGTATTCGTCAACCGTGTTTCCGTTTTGCGTGTTGCATGCAGTGGGGGGTATAGCCTACATTTGCGCACATGCCTGCAAGTGAAGATGAAATCGTTTCGTTTAGTGCGTTGTGCCGTATTCTCGGTAAGCCGCCTGTCTATGTGTTGCGTTTGCAACAGGCGCTTGATTTGTATGTTCCTTCTGCGGACGAAGGGTATCGACGGGCCTATATCTGTTTTCTTGAAAAAATTGTGGCACTGCGTACGTTTGGTATATCGTTAGGAGATATTGCCGATCTTTTTGCCAAGGAACGTCGATTGCTTGAATTGATGCGTTTCGATGCATTGAGTGATTCGCCGACATGGTATCTGGATGGTTGTGGGCGGCAGCCGCGCGAGCAAGGAGATTGTCTGTTGTTAAGCGGATATTGCTTGGGTTTTTCGATTGACACACCATCCTACCAACCCAATCTTGATTTCGGGCGGCGCGAGGGTCATTTGTTTGCGGGACACGAAATGGGTGAGGATGTAGACCGTAGTTTGCGCATTTATCGCGAGCAGGCGGCAAAACTTTGTGCACGCATTTCACAGGAAATTCCGGTTTTGCAGAATGCTTTATATTGGGGGCAGCGTTATTTCGAACCGGTCTTGGCGTTGGTCAAGGGGTAATTCCATGTCTGTCCGGCTAGACTTTTACTGGTGGTGAAGGTAAAGGTTTTGCTGTCTGCCTGGAGCTGCACTTCGTTTTCGGCTATATCCATTACGATGGGGCATTGGGTTCGGCGGTGCAGCAGCGTTGCTAGGAGAATGGCTTTTTCCAGACCATCGCCGCGTTGGTAGTTCAAGACTTCGTCGGGTTGGGAAAGGCGCGTTTCTCCTTCGTAGATGGATTCCGACTCCAGTGCTTGGACGAGATCGAACAGTGCATCGTCGGGATGATCCTTGGTGGCGTCGATGCATACAGGGTTTCGTTCGAAACAGGCCTTGAGGTAGGCATCTGATTCTGTGCTCGATAGATCGCGATAGGCATAGAAGGCGAGATCGGCGGTGGTGTTGTCCTTTCGAATGGACATCAGGTGTTCAATAATGGCATCGCGCGACATGTCGTCGGTAATTTGAATGTCTGCTTTTGCTCTCACGTATGACTTTATGGTTGGATCCGGTAAACGTGGTTGCACGTTGCAGAAATCAATGAGTGATTTCAAGGCAAGTCGAGCATCCAGACAATCGCAATCGAACTGCTGTTCGAGTTTGCGAATATCTTCTGGATTATCGAGATCGATGCTGTGTGTCGTGATGAAGTCTTCAAGGTCGTTGAGAATGATTCGTTTCGGAATGGGAGAGCATTCGAATTCTTCACGTTCGATTTCGCCTAATAATTTGGCACGCGTATTGTCGGTGACCTTGTAGGAACTGCCGTTTTCGTAAGTAAAGGCCTTCTCGACCGGAATATAGCAGGGGGTACCGCCGCAGCGCTCGCTACGCAATTGGAAGCATTTCTGGTCTTTAGGCGCCTGACGGATAAAATTGCCTAGAATTTCCTTGGTGAGTGGTGTTCGCAAGAATCCATGGATTGCATCGGCAAAGCGTTTGAATTCGTTCTGATCGATGGAGGCCTCCTCGTAAACGGCATGAATGGTGCCGGATAGATGGGAGACAATGGTTACGCGTTCATTTTCCAAGGCTCGGCGTGCCTGCGCGGAAAGCGCAGTTCCGTTGAACCACATGTTCTTGGTAACGAGGCGGCGGTTGTTGGTGAGAATACCGTCATTCACAATCACAAAGTTCTGGGAATGTAGTGGTGTGGCGAGCAGGAATATGTCTTCGAGGGGAATTTTGGCAACGACAAAGAGGGCGGCAGCATAGAGTGCTGCGAGGGATACGCATTCGCCCGCACCGGTGGGGTAGCCGGGACGATAGCAGAAGGCATCCATGGCTTCTACCGTTTCTGTTTTCCAGTAGGGGATGATATTGCCTTCGTATTTATCGAGTCCAAAGTGGGTACGGATATCGATATCGAAATAATATTTATCGCCCTCATAGCCAAATAGAGCATTGGATTGGCTTAAGGTGTCACGATCAATGAAATCGCTAAAGCGGGCCAATTCGGTGTCTGCATGGGTTAGACCCCATGTGTCGAGGTCTAGGTTGAAGTCGTAGTGATCCATAATAAACTGTTTCAGTCGGGTTATGCGTTTGTACGGTTTCATCTTGTCGAAACCGTCGAACCAAGGATCTTCCCGCCATTTCCAGATGCAGGGTGACATGATGTTGGCCAGAACCAGACTGAACATGAGCTCAGGAAAAATGAAAATTTCCATATCGGACAAGGTAATGGCAGATGATGCTTTTT
>SKVN01000179.1 GCA_007129405.1 Kiritimatiellia bacterium | reverse complement strand
CGCTCGCGGCACTGTACTGCTGCGCAGGCGTCAGGCCTGCCAGATCCTGCTCGACAACACCAGCTTCCTGCATGAGTTTGAGCCCCCCCATGCGAACCATGAAAAACTCATCTAGATTGGAGGCTGTAATCGTCAGGAACAGTAAACGTTCCAATAACGGGATCGTATGATCCGAAGCCTCTTCCAGAACGCGTTCATTAAATGCAAGCCAGCTAAGTTCCCGATTCAAAAGAGGGGTAGGGCGCTTTGTCATAAATGAGTACCTTTCAATGTCTGGCGAACAACTACATCAAGTCCGTATATTTGTGTGAATAAATCGGAGCGCTCATTGATACGCTTCTGAATCAGTGGCAAATTCGTGACCGCATTGGTAAGCAGGACCAGAGAGCGCTCCTGCTGCTGGCAGGTCAACGAAATCTCACGGCGATCCTTGAGGGCATCAAGCACATTTGCAATACGGAGAATGGCGGCAAGTTGTGATACAACCAGTCGATCTTTTCGGTTCAAACTCATGTAAGGCGTGTGACTGTTTTTGGGCGCAGAACGTCGATGGTAACGTGCCACAAGCGCGGCAAGTTGTACATCATGTGAGCTGAAGCCAAAAATATCGCTATTCGAAATTAAGTAATAAGAGTGCTTATGGTGAGCACGGTCATTGACGTAGCCTCCTATTTCATGCAATAGCGCTGCAACGGTAAGGAGCATTTCCTGGCGCGCCGTAAATTTCTGCGTCGGCTGCAAATGCCGAAAAATGGCAAGGGCATAATGGCTCACATGTTTACTATGCCGCATATCGGTTTGGTAGCGAGAAGCGACCTCCATGGTTGAGTTTACAATTTGCTCCTTGAACTCAGCCGTCCACACCCCGCCTGTAGCCATTTCCGTTAATAGCCCGGTTCGCAGATTTACCTCTGCTACGAATATGCGTTTAACCTTCAGAATGGATGCAAGCCGACAGTAGATCAGAAGCGCTGGCCTGATCGTGTCTGCATCTTCATATGACAAATGATGGCGCGATACCAAGGCTTCAGGACTTAATGGCAAGAGGGAATCTGTGAGCTCCTGCAGCGCTGTCACAGACAAGGATATAAGGCTTTGCCTGTCCCAATTGGGTTGTAGAATGGACGCGGCAAATCGCATGTCAGAGCCAAGCGCTAGAATACGCAATGATCGGGTAGGAGAAATGGCATTGCGGATTTGATCGGCTGTTTGGTCTATGGCCTGGCGCATGATCTGCCAAACTCTCTGTCGGGAAACTGCCATGTCGTCCAGTGACTGAGCAAGACGTAAGGAACCCATTTTGTACATATGGGAGCTGGTAACTTTTCCGCGATGAAACATTAATGTTTCTGTACTGCCTCCACCAACTTCTATAACCAAGGTGTCTGACTTTTTGAAAGACACACGTTTTCCGAGAAGCGGGCGCACGGCGCGATACGTCAAACGATTGATTTCCGCTTCCTCCAGCACGCTAACCTCAACGCCGGTTGCAATCAAAATACGGTCCAGAAAAACGTCACGATTTGTTGCTTCGCGCACAGCGCTGCTGGTAACAATGCGCACATGATCCGAATCCGATGGTTGGAGACCATACTCCGACATCACACGCGAAAAACTTTGAATGGCAGACACACATGCTTCTGTTGTACGGCGACCGATAGCTCCCGTCGTGAAGGTGTCACGCCCGAGAGATATCGACTGTTGCAGGGAATCGAGAATCCGTGTCACCTGATGTCGCTGCACTTGGGCAATGGTCATACGAACCGAAGTTGATCCCAGTTCTATAACCGCAAATAAATCCTGCGGTGCTGCCAACTTTACATCGTTCTTTTTCAAGCCAACCTCGTCATCAAATCATGTATACCATAAAAAAATGCAGAAAAAGTCGTAATCCAAGAAAACTATTTTTTTTCTAATGCAAGCGGCTCACAAATGTTCTTCTTTTTGTGGGCAACTCGAATACACTTTTCGCAAACATAGCGCGGATCCTTCACGGATTCAGCGTAATCAGGTAATTCTTTTTTTAGTTTCTTGCGGTTCCATTCACACATGCGTCTACTATCGCTACCCATATCGAACTCCTATCTCTTCGGTAATATATACCTGAAAGCACGATGCATCTGCAATGTGTTTACGGTTAGAATATGATTTCATTCTGGCATACTTGACAATTGTGCAGACATTACCTTATACATTCGCGCTATCAGAAGGGCGATTAGCTCAGTTGGTTAGAGCGCCTGCTTCACACGCAGGAGGTCACAGATTCGAGTTCTGTATCGCCCACCATGCTTCGTCTCGCTAAGCGGGCTATGCATGGCACGCCAGTTTTCGCTCGCTGCAATGCGAAGGTCGAAGGCGGGCACACGGCAATGGATGTACGTTGCTGCGAGACTACGGCTTGGCAAGCCAGTCCAGTCATCGCCGGCAAAAGGGACACGGCAGGGCGAAGCATGCCCTGCAGAGTTTGAGGAATGAAAGCGACGCACGGGCAATGACTACAGGACAGGACAGCCAAGCACTGCTAGCAGCTCGCGAAGAACGAAACGTTCTTTTGCACGAGCTTGATCACCGTGTGAAGAACAATCTGCAACGTGTGATCAGTCTGCTTGAGATTAGCGCGCAGCAAGCGTGTGGTACAAATATACATCCCGTTTTTCTTGCATGTACGAATCGTTTGCACGCCCTTGCACTGGTTCACGAAACGCTTTACAGGTCGACGAACTTACAACAAGTGGATTTTGTTTTATATCTTGAGCAACTGGTTGCAAAGCTTTGTCAGCATTATGATTCCCCGCACTGTCAAGTCCGGCAGGAAATCAAAGCGATCCCCCTGATGCTAGACATGGATCGGTTGATTGATATTGGTTTGGTACTTTCTGAGCTGCTCACAAATGTTTATCAACACGCATTTCCCCATCAACAGACAGGCATCATTCGTATTGAGATGACGCCTTTAGATAGTCGTATGGTTGAGCTTGTCTTTTCTGACAACGGTGTTGGGATGCGTCAGACAGATGCAAAAAAAATGAATCAATTCGGGTTGACGTTTGTGCGCGCGATCATCGAGCGTAATTTTGCGGGCGAAGTGCAAATTCATCGCGACACTGGAACCCGGATTACAATGTGTTTTCCAGCGCGCTTCTTGCCACGGTAGCCATTGAAAGGGCGAAAATATGGAAAGTGAAATACGAGTTGCCTTGGTAGAGGATAATGTTGCGATGGCAGAGGGAACGAGGACTGGGCTTGAGTTGGAGGGCTACAATGTTGTGGGTATCGCCGCCAGCGGGCAACAGGCTATTGATTTGGCTGAGAAAACCTGTCCGGATGTTATCATCATGGATATTAACATTGCAGGTCCCATGGATGGCATTGAGGCGGCAGACATCATCTATAAGCGCTTTCAGACGCCGATCGTTTTCCTGACAGCTTGCAGCGACGATGCACGTGTGGCTCGGGCGCGGGGTGTCGGGGCATGCGGATACCTTGTAAAGCCATACAGAATGACAGAACTCAAAGCGATGCTTGAAGTGACACATTACAAGGCTAAAGCAGATCGGGCTTTGCAGGAGATGCAAGCGCGGGCACAAAAGTTGGAAAAGGCGGAGAGTTTGGCTCGTATGGCTGGTGCAGTTGCCCACAATTACAACAATGCACTGACGGGGGTCACCTGCAATCTGGAGCTAGCATTGGAGATGATCCCTGCAGATGCTCCTTTTCAGGATCTCATCAAGTCTGCGCACGAGCAATCTATTCAGGCAGCGAATCTTGGCCTGAAGATGTTGGATTATGTCGGGCAAACGTTTTGTACAAACAAGGATTTGAATTTTGCAGCATTGTGCAAGCATTATTTGTCCGATATGGGAGAATCTTTCAACATCAAAGCTGACATTCCCGATTACCCGCTAATGGTCTGTTTTAATCCGGACCAGCTTAAGCATGTGTTGGATGTGTTGCTACGCAATGCGCGTGAATCTCTGAAAAATTCCGCGGATGCGATTACGCTTCAAGTGGGACAGGCAGATGGCAACATCATTCCCCCGCAAGTCCGTGTACCGGTGGATTTTGAGCCATTGGATATGACGTATGCCTATCTGGAGGTTGCCGATACAGGCTGCGGTATCGCCGCCAAAGATATAGAAAAAGTTTTCGAGCCCTTTTATAGCACGAAGTTTGCAGGGCGAGGACTTGGGCTCGCCAGTGCTGTTGGCCTGATTAAAGCCAATGAAGGATGCATCACGGTACGTAGTCAACCCGGACAAGGCAGTAGATTTCGCGTTTGGTTGCCGGTCGCAGCGTCGAACGGGGGGCAATCTATTGATTATCCTGACGCGCACCATGCGGAATAACGGTGCGATCACCCTGAATAGCCGAGCAGGGATTGTACGGATTTCAGCGAAATACTTTGGTCACGACAGACGGACATGGCTTTAGCTGTAAATGCGCGTAGTTCCGCCAGATTGTGTGGCCATGGATATTCCCGTAATACAAGCAATGCATCTTCTTCCACTCGCCATCCAGACGCTTGCTTGGATTCGTTAGCGTCCGCGATAAACTGCATCATGAGAGGCAGAACATCTTCTTTCCTCTCGCGTAGTGGCGGAATGGTAATACAATCCCAATTCGCCATATTATGCAAAAGTGCGGGATCCAAATGATCCTCAAGTCTGATCTGGTCTGTTTCCCCGATTGCAGATACAATCAGTCGGGATCGAAAAGAAACAGGCTCTTCTCCTTTTATCCGGAAAAAAGATTGGTGCTCAATTGCATCCTTCAATTTGCCTTGAAGTCGTTCAGATAACCAAGTGATCTCTTTCAGGTATGCGGTTCCGTTTGCGGTTTCCTCCAAGATGCCACAGCAGCCATCCGGGGCTGCCTTGAAAGCTTTCTCCGTGTACCCGAATAGCTCCAAATCAAGCAATGGGTCAGGTAGGGCGGCACAATTGATGGAGACAAAAGGGCCATCTTTTCTATTACTAATAGCATGCAGAATGTTGGCAATGCGCGTTTTGCCCGTTCCATTTTCGCCGCAGATCAGAACAGGGGAATCTTTGCCGATAAGATGTGATATTTTTTCACGCACGATCTGCATGGGTTTGCTGTGCGCTATAAATTGTTCCGACGACAACCAGTCCGACGGCGCCGTTGGTTTCTGATCCGATATTGCGATATCGGCTGCGGATGAACGATCCCTTTGCAGTGCATTATCAACCATGGCGCGTAGTTCGATGAGTTTGAAGGGCTTGTTCATAAACCCGAAAATTCCGAGTTTCTGCGCTTCTTTATAGCTCTCCTTCGTGCCGTAACCGGTTAGCATGATAACCGGCATTTGCGGGCATACCTTTTTAGCATGCTTGAACAATTGCATGCCATCGATCGGTTCCATTCGGATATCGGTAATCATCAGATCAAAGGATTCTTTTTCCAGAAGATTCCAAGCCAGTTGTGGATCTGTCTCTGTGACCACTTCGTGTTCGGCCCCCAAAAGTCTTACGAGTACTTCCAGAACATGGGCTTCATCATCAACAACGAAAATCCTCTTCATATGGCCTCATTTCCTCATGTTTTGCTTTTGTAATGCTCGAATCGTCGCACTTACGCTTTTCGGGGGCAGTTCGGTGGAGACGCTGTCCTCTTTGTCCTCGCGCATTTTTGATAGCTGTTTTATGGTGTCTTGCAAGGTCTGGTTTTCTGTTTTCAGCGATTGCAATTCCCGAAGGTGATGTTCGGCCTCACGCAGTGCTTGATCCATCTGGGTGACCAGGGCGCTGATTTCGGGATGCAGGAGTCTCTGTGCCTCCAACCGTTGGCCTGTATGTCGGTGTGTCAGTGTTGCATCTTGCGGCGCAATCCCATCCCTGATAATTTCTTGCGCGGCAAGGAAATGAATGGGTCCATACGCCTCGTCATTGCCTAATGATATGGTCCAATCCATATGCAGTTCATTAACGTCGTACGCAGGCAACCACGTTACTTTGTCCGTCGACACCATATGGCTTGGCCCCACACGAAACTGTGTGGCCCATTGTGCAAGTACGCTCAATGCAACGGGACCAAAGGTGCGATCTCCTTCAATTTTTAAAAACCAGTGATCTTCGGCCTCCGACTTGCCTTTTTGCGCCTCGGTCAGTTTTTGCTCGATGGCAGCTTTCTGTTGCGTAATGGCCTCGATCTTCGCGCGAGCCTGCTGCACGGCTTCTTGCGACTCGCCGAGTGCATTCTCCGCCGCGGCTTTCGCGTCGCGGGCTTCGCGCAGTTGCGCTTCAGCCTCTGCCTGCACTTCCCGCACATTCTCTTCGACCTTTTCCTTGGCCTGTTCGAGGGCTGCTTCCGCCTGATCGGCCCGCGCTTTCTCCGCATCCAAGGCGTCCTTATATTTTTTTTCGAGCTTCTGGATCTGCCCAGCAGCCTGTTCGCCTTGTTCCCGCGCCTGCGCCAGTGCCTCTTCGGCGTTGGCTCGGGCTTCCTGCGCTTCCAATGCGCGGGTCTTCTCGATCTGCAGCGATGCGCTGTGCTCCTGGCGCAATGTCTCGATCTGCCCGTCGAGCG
>SKVN01000169.1 GCA_007129405.1 Kiritimatiellia bacterium | reverse complement strand
ACACGAGCAATGCCACACATACCCATGCGGGAACGTACGCAGTGACCGCCGACTTCGAACCGGCAGATACTGCCAACTACGAAGTGCTGACAGGGCTCGCGGCAGGCGATTTTGTCATTTCCAAGGCCGCGCCAACAATCGTCGAGTGGCCCGTTGCCAGCGAAATTGTAGCAGGACAGGAGCTTGGCAGGGTTTCTCTTGTGGGTGGTTCCGCTACCGGTGTTATGAGCGAACTGCTTGGCGGCACGTTCAGCTTTGTGGCAGGATCCGGCACGTTGGTCAACAGCACGGCTTTCTATCCTGTGTCGTTCGCGCCGCAGTCGGCAAATTATGCCGCGGTGACCAACGATGTAGAAGTAACAGCATATCCAGCCGAAGTTACCATAACGAGCGAACGGGCAACGCCCCTGTCCTGGTACGAGCAAATGGGATTGATGCCTGCGGACGCGTCCGTGCTGACCTTTGCCGAGCTTGATGAGCAGGACAGCGATGACAACGGTATGTTGAACTGGCAGGAGTACATTGCGGGCACGGATCCGAACGATCCGGACTCCACCTTCCGCATGCTCGGGGTCACCCGTGATGCATTCGGCAACGTAACGGTCAACTGGTATGGCGGAACGCGCGGACCGGAGAGTCCCTACATTGTGGAAGCGACCAGCTCTTTGGCGGGCGAAACGATAAATTGGGTCGAATTGCAAAACGAAGCCCCCCGCGCAGAAGGCACGAACACCTGGCAGGGCATAGCAGAAGAACTCGGAACCATGCAGTTCTTCCGGATACTGGCCACACCGGACGAGACCCCATAATAACCCAAAAACCGGAAAACGGGATCTCAGACGTCAGACATTGGGCATAACTTGAGAGACATATTACGGAAATATGTCTTTCTTGTTATGTTTTGCCCTCCCGCATCAGTATGCCGTGCGAAATACGAAGCACTGAACTTGATCGCGAATGTCCTCGGAAAAGGTATTCAGAGCCGGGCAGGACTAAAACCATGATGGTCTTGTCCAATCTGGCAATTGATCGAATCCGGTGATTTAAAGAATTTGCTCCTTAATAGTGCTACTATGCAAAATCCCCTTGGCAGGGCCTGTTGGTGTTGAATGAACTGGTCGGGTTAGAGTCCAACCGCGCAGCGGTAAAATATTGCTAACATGTATGCTTTCTGGAGACGCAAGATACTTTACTTGTCGTTCTAGAAGGAGCTTGCAAAGTCGTCGCCGGCGGCTTTCGCCTTGGGCGCTTTTTTGACAAACGTAGAGTTGTCGATAAGTTTCTTGAGGTGTTTCTGGTATGCTGGCGCACTCAGCGGCATTTTGACTTTCACGTCGTTGAGCCCAGAGTAGAGCATGGCATTCGCCAGCTCGACTGATTTGATGCCTTCTTCGGCAGGCGCAATCAATTTCGTTCCTTTGGTGATCGCGTCGGCAAAGTTCTGGAAAATGCCTTTGTGCTGGTCGCCATGTCCACTGATCGGGATATTGATATTCCAGCGCGATGGCGTGGCAAAGCTTGCCTTGGATGTTTTGCAGAATTTGTCCATGGGAACTTCATTGCGTACAAACTCTATTCCGCTACCTTTTTCGATCACAACTTTTCCGCGCGTGCCGGTGACTTCCAGGCGATTGGTTCCAGGTGCTTCGCCTGTGGAGGTGATGAAAAGTCCGGTGGCACCGCTTTTATATGTCAGGTAGGCGGTCACTTCGTCTTCGACTTCAATCTTGTGATATTTGCCGATCGCAAGGTCGGCGCGTACGGTTTCCGGCTCCCCGAATAGCCATGTCATTAAATCGAGCTGATGGGGGCACTGGTTCAAAAGCACACCACCGCCTTCGCCACCCCAAGTCGCGCGCCAGCCGCCACTGTCATAGTAGCGCTGCGTGCGGAACCAGCTCGTGATAATCCAGTTGATACGGGTGATGGTTCCGAGCTCGCCCTTATCGATCAATTCCTTGAGTTTGATGTAGTGGGGGTCTGTCCGCTGGTTGAACATGGCGGAAAAGACCTGCTTCTTGTTCTTGTGTGCCTTGATCAGCTTCTGACAATCGGCTTTGTGAACAGAAATGGGTTTTTCCACAAGTAAGTGCAGGCCTGCTTTTAATACATCAATACCGATTGTGGTATGATCATAGTGCGGGGTTGCGACAGCGACAGCGTCAGCCACTTTTGCCTTGAGAAGATCCTTGTGGCTGTAGAAGGCTTGCACGCTGTGTTTCGCAGCAATTTCATCTGCTCGCGCACGGTTCGTATCACATACGGCAACCAGCTCTATGTTGTTAATATTTTCTACCGTCCCGCAATGACCTGAACCCATATTTCCAACACCGACTATTGCCAGTTTGACTTTTTTTACTGCTGCCATACTCATATACCTCTTTGGTGTGTTACTACATCGGCAATTACATTGTATTATTCTGTCTTATGCAGGAGTGCCACAGCGCGAAAGACATTGCGCTCTCCATCCAATTTTTCTTTGTGCATCATCACAATGTGACGCAACGCTTGTCAAGCAGATCGCAGGAGAAAATGATCTTTGTCCCATGTGGAATATTATCGTTTGATCTGGCGGAGGTCCTGTTGATAATTTGTTGTTTTGTCTTCTATGGGGCGCGATATGCAGGTGGTTTGCAACTGTGGATCTCTCTGCATAGCCTCCGGTCCGAGGGTGTGTGATGATCCGAGGAAAGAATCGTTGACGATACCATGGGATGTGTTCAAAATCTTGCCTCATTGGGTAGGGGCATGTCATTTCGTTCTGGTATGGTAGAGATGGAGGGGAATTATGTTTGAGTCTTTTTCACGGAGTTGGCGATTTGCTCGCGCTAGTTATGGGTTGGTGTGGCGCAATAAACGGTTGTTGGTATTTCCAATGTTGTCCGGGACTGCCTCGCTTCTGGTATTAGCGTCTTTCCTGTTTCCCCTTTATCAAACGGATACGCTCGCGGCTTGGCAAAACGCTGCTTTTGAAGCAGAGGGAGAATCTTTGCCCATCGCTGCCTGGGTTACGCTTTTCGGGTATTACGTGGCTAATTATTTTGTGATCGTGTTCTTTAATGCGGCCTTGATTGTTTGTGCCATACGAGATATGCAGGGAGAACCCTTTCGTCTTGCCGAAGGTCTCTCTGTTGCAGCGAAGCGGTGGTATGCAATTCTTGGTTGGGCCGTCGTTTCGGCGATTGTAGGCGTAGTTTTGCGTGCGCTTGAATCGAATAAGAAGGTAGGGCGCTTTGTCGTTTCTTTGATTGGCATGGCTTGGACGGCCGTAAGTTTCTTTGTGGTGCCGGTAATCGTTATCGATAATCGCGGCCCGGTGGATGCTGTTCGTGAATCGAGCCGCATTATGAAGCAGACTTGGGGCACGGCACTGACGGGAAATTTCTCTCTTGGACTGATTAACTTTCTTGTGTTTATCCCCGCTTTGCTGTTGGCAATCGGATTGTTATGGATGGGGTTTGCGGTAGGTACGATCACGTCTATTGTACTGGCAGCAGGGGGATGCGTGATTCTCTTTTTGGTGATAGCCTGTTTGACTGCTGCCGCCAGTAGCGTGTTTCGGGCTATGCTACATTGTTATGCAACGGGTACGGGACTCCCGTCTGCAGTCAATAGCCGCGATTTGGCGTTAGCGTTTCGTTCGTCCTGAATACAGAACCCTACAACCGATAGGAAAACCGCCGGGAGGCATAGAGAGCGTCCGGCACCAAATTGTGATATTCCATTGGGAGACATTGAAATGAAGTTGATCCTCTTCGTGGTGCTGGCGATGAGCTTTCTCGGCGCGGGATGTGCGCTGCAAAGGACGAATGATGCACGTTTGCATGAGGCGCAATTAGAAGCGCTGATTGAGGAGAGTGTGCAGGCCATGTTCGAGAAAGATATCGATCGAATCCTGCGGGATATGGCCCCGGAGTGGCAGGGCACATTAACCTTGGATGCCTATGGTACTGCTCATACACAGGTTTTTGGCCGAAACGATTATGCTGCCTATTTGGAAATGATGTTTCATTTTGGCGAGTATGTCTCTGTTTCGCTTACGAACGTTGTGATTGATATTGCGCAGGACGGACAATCAGCAAAAATTTCATCTGAATTATATCAGAAATTCAGGTTTCAAGATCAGATGATACATTCGCACGGGATTACGACGAATATCGTCCAGCTTATGAATCAAAGCCCAATGGCCGTGAAGACGGAAACCTTTGCGAGGTATCTGGACCCAGTCCCATAAGAGGTGTTTGGCGAATTGTTGCCGATGTGGTGATGGCACCCCTGACTCTCGACGATTCAAATCGATTATTCCAATGATTACGGGTTATTGGAAGGGCGGGGGAGGCGCTCACGCGGGTCTAGGCCGATTCAGGGGTGTCGAGTCATCGGTGAGGCGATCGTAAGTATGCACCGAATACTTGGGGTTGGTACACCACGATGCTGCGTAAAACCGGGGCCCCTGTGTAAGCGTTTGTTTTTCCATCCTATCGCGAGATAGGCTCCCTCTTGCCGTTTAAGATCCGTGTGGTTGCCGTTACGGTTGTTTTTGTTGGTTCGCAGATTCCATTGCTTCCACGGCGGAGAGCAATTCCGGCGGATCAAATGCCGGTACGGCTGACTTCTGGAAATCCGTCAGGTTGCGCGTAGCGATGGCATCAACCAATACCAATCGGGCGGATTGTTCGAGAACGGCATCTTCGAAATCAGAGATGTTGCTGCCGAGGGCCTGCTCGAGTACGGGGCGGTTGACGGGAGCAATCTCAAACAGGTCGAGCAGGCGTTTAAGTGCCGCACGCGCCTTGTCGGGGGCGAGCGCCTGCCCGAGAAGATAGTCAACGGTTGTGATCGTTTTCGCGCACAGGAATCCCTCGATTCTGGATTCCTCAACGAGCGCGAAGACACGAGCCGCAGATTGAGCAAACGGTTTCCGGTCAAGTAAGACGTCTAAGACAACATTGGTGTCGACTAAAACCCTCAAGAGTACTTCTCCCTAAGGTGCTTCCTGTAGTCTTTTTGCGAGACGCGATGGCCCTTCATGACTCCCAGAAGGGAGCTCGTGGCGGGGGGGAGCCGATCACCGGTCCTGTTGCTGTCCAAGGACGCCACAAACTCGCTAAACATTTGCGATACAGATTTGCCGCGCCGAGCCGCCTGTGCCTTCGCCTCATGCACGAGAACGTCGCTCATTCGTAATGTCAGTTTTGTATGCATGACGTACACTATCTCAATGGGTGTACGGCTTGTCAATTATTCTTCTGCAGGAAACTCATGTATGTCCAGAAAAGGTGAATGATATGCAGCGAGGGGGGGTAGGTGTCAGCGGGGTACTCGGCAAACGAGGAAATCAAGCAGCCCGGAAATTTATTGTGAATTTCCGTTATGGTGTCTCCTTCGCTAGCCATTGCGCTACGCGCGCTTCGTCTTCGTCGTTCCAGCCGGTGAAGGTATTGTTCATGATCTCGCGGTAATCAGAGGACGGGGATTTCCGGAGGCTGTAGCCTTGGTCGAGATATAGACCGCGTCTGGCTTGCCGTTGGAATTGCGCGAACGTATGGCGTCGGTAGTCCTCCCAAATCCCCAATGTTTCTTTGCGGTCGAGAACGGATTCTAGCAATTCTGTCATGAGGCGAACCCGATCCGGTTCGATTATTGCCAGATCGTTCAACTCGCCGGGATCCTCAGCCAGATTGAATAACCGCGAAGGATAGCCCTCGTGAATGATCAGCTTGTATTGATCTTTGACCAGCATGTGCGACATGGTGTTTGTTGTTACGCCGCAATAGGTGGCTAGGGCCCAACCACGGCTTTTGTTGGTTTCTCCACGTGCCAGCGGCAGCAGCGATTCGCCCGAAAAACAGTCCCGCTGCGGTATACCAGCCAACTCGCAGATGGTCGGGGCGATATCGACCAAGCTCACTGGGTTTTCGATAACTTGTCCGGCTTGTATGCCGGGCCCTGTAAGGATGAGTGGAACACGGACCGATCCCTCGAAGAGACTCATTTTGTAGTATTGCTGATGCTCCATAGCCAGTTCGCCGTGGTCGCTGGAAAAGATGACGGTGGTGTTTTCTGCGAGACCGCAGTCGTCGAGGGCTTGCAATAGTTCACCCACCATGGCATCGGCCTCTGCGCACATGGCGAAGTAGACGCTGCGTACGCGACGCACAGTGTCTGCATCAAGGCCGTTGCGCCAAGCCTTGGATTTCAATTGGTAGACATTGGCGGGATGATTGGTTTTGTCCAGAGGCGGCTCGTCTACCTGATCTTCGTTGATTTTCTCAAGCCAGTATTGATTGGTATGGAATGCGGCATGCACCAAGCCGGGGTTCAGGCACAGGAAGAAGGGGCGCCCCTCGGAACTCTCATCCGCTTTCTTCCGCAGAAAGTCAGTAGCTTGATCAAACATGTCCCAATCGGCATGGTGACAGCGGCGATTGCGGTCTGGGGCCACCTTGATGGATTGCGCTGCATCGTTGTTCATTACCGGCAAGTGCCGAAGATTCAATGGTTCGAGCAAATCGGCGACGCGGTTCATGATCGAATGATGCCCCGTCAGATGATCGTCGTGTTTTCCCAGTAAAAGAATTTCGTGGGTTGCGCGCAGGCCCCGGTCATAGGTCCACATGCCGGTCTCGAGTCCCTTGAAATTATTCCAGCTTTCGCATTCATGGGTGT
>SKVN01000152.1 GCA_007129405.1 Kiritimatiellia bacterium | reverse complement strand
GTCTTCCGGGAAGTAGGTCGTGAGCTCGCTAGAGATAAACGTACCCGGCAAATCCGCAATTTCCAGAGCTCCACGGATGCAGTTGTGATCGGAGATGGTAACATAATCCATACCCTGCTCCCAGCACAACCGATAGATCTCGCGTGGCTCCGCAAAACTTTCGGGAGCCCCGATGCGGCGCAAGAACCATTCGGAAGGACGGTTGGAATATTTGCTGTGAATGTGTAAATCGCAGCGAGCCCCCATCTGGGGTGACAACTTTTCTGCGCCGACGCAGGACGTAAGGTCTGTATTCATGGTTACAAATAGACAAGCATTCCGTTAGCAACAGAAAAGCAAAGCGTTAGTTTTGCATTGGGCAGAAACTAACACCACCAACTCTCAATCCTTATCATGTGCTAACGACAAAACACCATTGTTAGGATCGTAATGTTTCGAAATTCTACATATCAGCAGTCTGTTTCTCACCGATGAACGCGACGCGGGATCTGTCTTCATTGCCTTTCGCAACCCCTGGTGACATTACCATTGGCGTCGAAAACGAATGGCAAGTATGCGTCAAAGGAGAACAGCATTGCATTGACCTTGTGCAGTCCATACTGGCCTCGCATCATTATAAGAGCCTATGTGACCGCACCAAATCGGGTGACATTCCGCGCACTCGCCTGCAAGCACTGGAACAATGGATTGAAAAGAATCCCGAAAAGATCTGGGAAAACAGTTGGGTACGAGTTCCCTATGACAACTTATACGCATCTGTTAAAGGATATTTTTGAAAAGGATCTGCGCCAATCGCGGAACAATCCAGATAGTCCGCGCCGGAGCGATGCCGATCGTTTCTTGTTGGAAATTGACGGACAGCCTTGTTTACGTGTCCCCGTAAGCTATCTTCTCAAGCTGTCACTGCATCAGATCGTGGCACCAAGGCATACCCCGAAACTGGTTCACGCGTTTGCCATGAAGATTACAGAATGTTTCAGCAGCGACAATACGTCGCCTGAAATATCTTCATTTTATCCAGCTCCCTACCAGCGTGATGGTGCTCCGGGTACGCCCATTGCGGAAGAAACACTGCGACGGTATCTGCTTACACAGTGGCTTACGGGATATGCAAATCAGTATATGGGCATCGAAAAACTCGGGCAGCATGTATTGGTCTATGCAGCCCCTCATCCCCCAATACGGCAGCAGTCTCTAAACACCATGATTCCGGATAGCTTTTACCGCGAGCTATTCATGAGTCCTTGTCTCTCTGGCTGGGAGAACGGGGAAGTGAAATTCCACTACATGAATCTTTGTCACCAGACGCTGGCCCGCAGCCAGATCAATGCCGTGCATAAAATGAAAGAGGCAGGCATCATTCAGAATAATCTGGTGATTCTCCCCAGCTTGTCCCACACCGGCCTTTCCAATAATGGTCTACACATAAGTATAGGAAGCCGAACGCTTACCGAAAGCGTCAAATCTACGAACCATGCATTCGGCCCTGAAGACGAAAAATATTACGGCGATCTTGTCACTAAAATCGTGGAGCATTTCCTGCCCCTTTTTGTCGGAACCTATAGTGCCGCCCCTTGGAAGCTCGATTTTGCGGATTTCCATCCCGAACGAATTCTCGGCTTCTTGCCCCATGAACTTTGTGCCACGCATCTTCGTATGCTCTGGCGGCGGTGGAAGAAAAAAGGTCGCTTCAAGGTTCTCGGGCGTGCAATCACCCCATTCGGTCCGGTATGGCTCGATAAGGCGATCAGTCGCATTTTGCGTTTCAAAGGTGATTTTGTTCCCGATTTCCGGTTACTCGATTATCCGGTTGCACTTTCCAGCACCAGCCAATGCCCTGCGCTTGACGGCACCTCCGGCAACGAGAAGCGCCTCCTGCGTGATATGGCGGAACAGGGAGTCTTTGATGTAAATATGCCGCTCTATCGTCTCTGGCGATTGCGTGAAGCCAACCTGATGGGATTTTCCGGATTCGAAGCGCGTTATTACAGCTTGATGCCAGACACGGCATACGATATGCCCCATGCCGTAACGCTCCAAGTGCTGCTAACAACATTTGCCTATCATTTGATCTCCCATGACCATGTAAGCCATGCTGATATCCCGGATACCGTCCGGACGGAAAGCGAGCGGCGTAATATCTTTTTTTCTGCCGCCGCCGGATTACCCACATTTTACATTAAACGCGATAACCCTGCCCCCTTTATGCAGTGCCTGATTGCGCGCACACCACGCGTACGCAATAGCAGACGTTATCCTGGCTATTGGCGCGTTGAAATACAGGCTTACCAAAACATGTTGATCGGCTATCTTCGTGAACAGGCCACCGAATGCATCACAAAGCTTGGGGCCACAGAAACACTGGATGACTTAGAGCAACGCTTGCAGCCGGATGCAGAGAAACGTGCATCCACTCGGATAACCACGGCGATACAGCAAAGAATCGGGAAGCGTTCGATACCGCGTTGCACGGCCACCGAATGCAATCTCGCTGCGGAACATCACTATCGCACCACGATCCGGCAACAGGAAATCCACCAAGCACTTGACTTGCTGGAGAGAGATATCTTTACGCTCGAAGCAAACGCGGATTCGGCGGTCCAAGGCATGATTCGGGAGATCTTCCCCCATCGCTTGCCAAGTCAACTTTTGCCAACGCTTCGCGAACGCCTGGCTGCGGGACGACTTACCCGGCGAGCGTGGCACAAATGGACACAATTATTGCTTTTCATCATTCGGGAGCAAGCCCGTGTAGCAACCGGGGATACAGCACCAGAGGAACAGCCCCCATCCACAGGATTATACATATGAAACCACACCAATACATACAACGTCACACCGGTGAAGTCGTAACCGAGGAGCTTACAGCCGATCCCATGCTTGCGTGGATGTATAGCTCCTTGCGAGAACGCGCCCCCTATCTTTTCAACCTGTGCATACAGTCGCGCATGAGCGCCATGCTGGCTTGGTTGCAATTTGATATACCACTATTGCGGAGGGGTAATCATGCCGCCGTCAAAAAAATGGCAGCCACACTAGGTATTGATCTCAGCGAATGTCTGGATCCGCCAGAAACGCTACGTTCTATCCGCAATCTCTTTGAACGTAAAATCCGGTACGAGGAATGCCGCCCCATGCCAGCTTATCGAACCACAGTGGTTTCTCCTGCCGATGCACGGATCATTACCGGCAGCCTCACAGAAACCGACATGCTTTTCGCCAAAGGGCGATTCTTCTCACTTCAAGACTTATTGGGCCGAATGGGTTTCCAATGGTTACCCCGTTTTACCAATGGCGACTTTGCTGTCTTTCGTCTGACACTTGACAAATATCATTACAATCATGTCCCCGTATCCGGGGTTGTCATTGGGCATTACGAGGTGGATGGTGCCTTTCACTCCTGCAATCCTACGGCCATTGTTTCCACGGCAACACCTTTCAGCCAGAACCGGCGCACAGTAACCATCATTGATACCGATGTGCCGAGGGGATCCCAAGTGGGTAAGGTTGCTATGATTGAAATCGTAGCGCTGATGATCGGGAGGATAACGCAATGCTACAGCAGGGAACACTACAATAGCCCCCAGGAAATCCACCCCGGCATGTTTCTAGATCGCGGGCAACCCAAAAGCCTATACCAGCCCGGCAGTTCTACCGACATTCTGCTGTTCGAGCCAGGACGCATACGCTTTGACAGCGATCTTGTACACAACCGCAATCGTCAGGATGTCTATAGCCGTTTTTCTATAGGCCTCGGACAATCCGCCGTCGAAACAGACATCAAAGCAAGGGAATCCATAGCATGCAAAATCTAGTTTTCGTAGCAACATTCGGAACGCTGCTATTGGCAGTGTCGATTCGTGCATTTGTTCGACTGCCGCAACGAGACGGCCAAATTTTAGCGGCGATCCCTGTGACACCTTGTGGCACTGCTGTGTGGAATGGCTTGAACCTCACGGGGTATGGACTTTACAACGCCATCGCGTATGTACTAGCAGCAGCAATCACATTTCTTTTGCTCGGAAGCATTTCGGTTCCCACGCAGATAGTAATAGTAATCTTTTTTGTGCTGGTAGCCATCTGCATGCCAGCCTCCAGTATTATGGCACGGATCATTGAAGGCAAGCGTCACACGCTTACCGTTGGCGGTGCCTCATTCATTGGTATCCTCCTGGCACCTTGGATCGTATGGCTAACCAGCCGTTTGACGGTGCACATGGGGGGCGCAGCGTTGCCCGTACCAGCCGTCCTAGCAGCGCTCGCCATCGCCTATACATTGGGAGAAGGCATGGGGCGCCTGGCCTGCATCAGCTTTGGGTGCTGTTATGGTCGCCCTATTGACAGCCTACCACAACATCTCCAACGCTGGCTTGCCCCTATCGCATTTCGTTTCAAGGGACACACGCGCAAAATCGCATACGCAGGAAAACTGGAGAACATTCCCGTAGTTCCGATTCAGGCAATGACGAATATTTTATATCTCATAACCGGGCTCATCGGCATATTCGTGTTTCTGCAAGGATACTATTGGGCAGCCTGTTTTTCCTGTATATTTGTCACGCAAATCTGGCGAATCATATCCGAATGGTTTCGAGCCGATTACCGCGGAAACCTGCGTTTCTCTGCGTACCAACGCATGAGTCTTGCGGGGGTACTCTATATCGGGATACTCTTGCCCATATTGCCAAACGTACAGGGTGCGGAGCTCCCGCAATTGATTGCGGGTGTGCAGTCTTTGTGGCGTCCCGGCATTCTACTTGCGCTGCAAGGATTATTTGTGTTTGCCTTCCTCTTTACCGGACGCAGTAGCGTAACGGGATCCACCATTACATTCTACGTACATAAAGACAGAATATGAAAACAGACTGGCTTATCATCGATGCAATCGGCCCATTTTTTCGGGGGTACAGCAAAAAACGTGTGAATTGGTCGAAAATCCCTTTTCTGCAT
Organism: Kiritimatiellia bacterium; assembly: GCA_007129405.1. GTDB lineage: Bacteria > Verrucomicrobiota > Kiritimatiellia > UBA8416 > UBA8416 > T3Sed10-140. Next base: position 1,720 of record SKVN01000152.1, on the reverse strand, counting down.
GTGGAAAAATCTGGGTGGCTTGAATCAGCCGATGCGCAAGCAGAACTTCGTAAGGATTTCAAAGCCTTTCTGAAGGAAGCGAAGACGGCAGGATACGACACCATCACATTGGATGACTTGGTTCATTTGTTGCCTTCGGACGCGTATCAACCCGAAACACAAGAGCTTATCGACCAATATCGCAGTCTATATCGCATGCTTTTTGACCTTGCCACTGAAAAGAATATGCGGGTACTAATCACCTCCGATGTATTCAGTTTACATCCTGATCTCGCCGCGCAAATCGGTTCGCGTCCGCAAGCCTGCTTCCAGTGGTTGGCCAACGCAATTCACCAGCTTTTCACAGACTATCCTCAAATTGCCGGCATTGTCTTCCGTATCGGGGAAAGCGATTCGATCGGCACCAAAGGAACGTTCCTAAGCAAACTGCTTATCCGTACCCCCGAACAAGCGAATATTTTTCTCAAGACTCTTTTGCCTGCTTTTGAGAAAAACAACCGCACGCTTTTCTTTCGCACATGGACCGTGGGAGCTTATTCCGTCGGAGACCTCATCTGGCATCGCAGCACATTCCAACGCGTGACTGAAGGAATTACCTCGGATCATCTCGTAATTTCCATGAAACCCGGCGAAAGCGACTTCTTCCGTTTTCTGCCAGTGAATGGTCACTTTTTCCGAACCCGTCTCAAAACCATTGTCGAATTGCAAACCCGCCCCGAATATGAAGGGTTCGGGGAGTATCCCTCTTTCACGGGATGGGAACACGAACGCATTTTGCAACAACTCCAAAATGCACCCAACTGTGTGGGTGCGTCGGTCTGGTGCCAGACCGGGGGCTGGGGCAAATTCAAGCGTCTTACCTGGGTGCAGGATTCATCTGTATGGGTAGAGCTGAATACCCATGTTGCTGCAGCACTTTGTCAAGGTGCCGATTGCGATACTGCCATCAGGCAATATGCCAAAAAGTATCTCCCCAAAACGGATCTCGTCGACTTGACTACATTTCTAACACTAGCCGACGATGTGATCCGCGAAGGACTCTACATTCGGGAATTCGCCACCCGCAAACTGTTCTTCCGGCGCCTACGTGTACCCCCGCTACTATTTCCATACTGGGACCGCATTATGATGTCTCCCGCCATGCGGCGCGTCATGAGAAATATTGTCGAAAACCAGCAAGCCTGCGTGCAGGAAGGCTGGCAAGCCTGTAAGAAAATCCGCCTCATGCAAAACATTGCCAAGCGGGCCAGTATTCCTGATCAGGGGCTCGCATTCCAGTACGACACCTTTCATCTGCTCGTGCTCCTTCGAGAATATATATTTGCGGATGCCGAAGACGAGCAAGACTGTGTAGAGCGGATGAAGGAAGCGCGCGCACAATACCGCAAAATGTGGAAACCGCGCTATGCTGTCAAATGTACCTTTGCACCACAAAAACGCTACTGGATACACTTCCAATGGTGGCGACGCCTGCTTCTACGGGAACAACGCGGTTATCGACTTGTCGATAGCATTATCATCCTGCGACTACTTGCCGTTCTCTATCCCTTGCTTGGCAAATTCCGCCGCCGCATGCTCCCCAAATTCGCCCGCAAGCAGGCCATGGGCATCGACACCCTCTTCAAATAACACCTGAAGCGGCGGTGGGATCGGATTGCATGGCGACAAGGATGCGGTCAACGAGCGTTTCGATCTCCTGCTCTTGCTTATCAATCAACTG
>SKVN01000144.1 GCA_007129405.1 Kiritimatiellia bacterium | reverse complement strand
TGAAGTGATATTTCTTGGAGCTTTTTACGTAGAACTCGCTGGATGCGGCATCCAAGGCGATGAAGATGTCCTTGCCTGGTTTGTAGCCAGCCTTTTCGATTGCAGCGATCAGCACTTCCAAGGCCTGCTCGTTGCTTTTGAGCTCGGGGGCGAATCCACCTTCGTCACCCACGTTGGTCGACATTTTCATGCCTTTGAGTACGGCTTTGAGTGCATGGAAGGTTTCTGCTCCCATGCGAAGAGCTTCCGAGAATGACTTCGCGCCTTTGGGCATAATCATGAACTCTTGGATGTCAACAGGGGCATCGCTGTGTGCACCACCATTGAGCACATTCATCATGGGAACCGGAAGTACGTTGGCGTTTGTGCCACCCAGGTAACGGAAGAGGGGAAGTCCGGTGTATTCCGCAGCGGCTTTGGCCGCTGCCATGGATACGGCCAGCATAGCATTGGCTCCCAGTTTCTTCTTGGTTTCGGTGCCATCGAGCGCGATGAGCGTTTTGTCAATGCCGACTTGATCGGTAACGTCGAACCCCAGCAGTTCAGGGGCAATGAGCTCGTTGACGTTCTTGACGGCTTTGAGAACACCTTTGCCGAGGTAGCGTTTCGGGTTGCCGTCGCGCAATTCCACGGCTTCGTTTTCGCCGGTGGAGGCCCCGGATGGGACAGCGGAACGGCCCAGCACACCGTTATCTAATAAAATGTCAGCTTCTACGGTTGGATTTCCGCGTGAATCCAGGATTTCGCGGGCAGTGATGTCGATAATTGTGGACATAGTTCTCCTTGTTTGCAATTTGTTGTTTCGGCATGAAACAGATCAGCAGAACCCTATCGAAGGCCGTCTGGGTTTGCAAGCAAAACCCCCCCAGTCCATTTATGATTGAGTTGACAGCAGAACATGCACTTATTAGTGTTTAGAGGTTGTTGAAGCCTCGATGTTTTGATTTATACATTTTAGTATTTTGTAGTTTCTATTTTAAGGGGGATTCCTTTGGATTTGGAGCGTTTGCGCCATAGCACGGCGCATGTTATGGCAGCCGCGATTTGTCGGTTGTTTGAGGATGTCAAATTAGATATTGGCCCTGCTACAGACAGTGGATTCTATTACGATTTTGATATGCCCCATCGCTTGTCGCCGGATGATTTTCCGGCTATCGAAGCGGAAATGTCGCGGATTGTGGCAGAGGATACTCCCTTTGAGCGTTTTACCGTAACGCGTGGCGAAGCATCTGAAATGCTTGTCTCCAAAGGCCAGCACTACAAAGTGCAACGTTTGGCGGATATCCCTGAAGCTGAAGAAATTTCCTTTTATCGCTGTGGTGATTTTGCGGATTTGTGTCGTGGTCCGCATGTGGAAAGCACGGGCCAGCTCAAAGGATTCAAGTTGATTTCGGTGGCGGGTTCTTACTTCCGTGGCAAGGAAACGAACCCGATGTTACAGCGGATTTATGGTATTGCCGCGGAAAGCCCGAAAGCGATCAAAGTTCTTTTGAAACAGTTGGAGGAGGCTCAGAAACGGGATCATCGCAAGCTTGGCAAAGAGTTGGACTTGTTCAGCATTCAAGAAGACGTGGGGCCGGGGTTGGTGCATTGGCATCCGCGAGGTGCGCGTATTCGCTCCATCATTGAGGACTTCTGGCGTCGTGAACATTACCGGGCTGGGTATGAGTTGCTGTACACGCCCCATATTGGTCGTGCACAGTTATGGGATACATCCGGGCATCTGGGTTTTTATAAAGAGAATATGTATGCCCCTATGGACGTGGATGGAGGCGACTATTTTGTCAAGCCGATGAATTGCCCTTTCCATATACAGATTTACAAGAGTCAGATTCGTTCGTACCGGGATTTGCCTTTACGATGGGCTGAGTTAGGGACTGTGTACCGCTATGAGAAGAGCGGCGTGCTGCATGGTCTTTTGCGGGTGCGTGGCTTCACGCAGGATGACGCACATATTTTTTGTACGCCCGAGAAAATTGTGGATGAGATTCGTGAAACCGTTGCGTTTGCTCTGAATATGCTGCGTGCATTTGGATTTTCCGATATTTCGGCCTATCTGGCAACGCGGCCTGATAAGGCGGTTGGTGAGCCGGAACGTTGGGAGCAGGCAACGGATTCGCTTCGCAATGCCTTGGAAGCCGAACAGATTGCCTATGAGGTTGATATGGGGGGCGGTGCGTTTTACGGTCCGAAAATTGACTTGAAAATCAAAGATGCGATTGGTCGCGAGTGGCAAATGGGTACCATACAGTTTGATTTTAATTTGCCGGATCGTTTTGATCTTTGTTACACGGGGGCTGATGGGGATGCCAAGCGCCGTCCGTACATGGTGCATCGGGCGTTGCTCGGTAGTATTGAACGGTTTTTCGGGGTTTTGATTGAACACTATGGTGGCAAGTTCCCATATTGGCTGGCACCGGAACAAGTTCGTATTCTGCCTATTTCTGAAAGCCAGCTTGATTATGCCGAGCAAGTGGCCACACAATTGCGAGGATCGGATGTGCGCGTGACCGTGGATCGACGGGAGGAGCGCATTGGTGCAAAAATCCGGTTGGCGCGCAATGAGCGGATTCCGTATATGATGATCATCGGCGCCGATGAAGTGTCTTCGGGGCAGGTCACGTTGCGTGATCGTGCCGGTGAGCAGGAAACGATGTCGCCCGAGGCAGCATTGCTTCGGATGCAAGAGGAAAGTACATAATAACAGCAGCAGTGGAGGTTCATTATTCGCGGTTTCATTAGAGTCAATCATAAGATCCGAGTGCCTGAAGTACGTTTGACGGGTGCCGATGGTACAGTTCTCGGTGTCATGTCCACGCGTGAAGCGATGCGTATCGCTGTGGATGCAGGTCTTGATTTGGTGGAGATTTCTCCGACGGCGAAACCGCCGGTTTGCAAAATCATGGATTATGGCAAATATCGGTATGAACAGGGACGTAAGGAACGGGAACGGCGCAAACACCAGCACCAGACGGTTGTGAAAGAAATCAAGTTTCGTCCAGGTGTGGAGGAGCATGATTATGAGACAAAACTTAATCATGTTCGTGAGTTTCTATCTAAAGGGCACAAGGTAAAGATCACACTTACATTTCGGGGGCGTGAGAATGCGCATCGCGAACTGGGTGAAGCTGTGGTGGAGCGTGTGTTAAAGGATTGCGAGGATATTGCTGTTGTCGATCAGGAACCCAAACGTATGGGTCGGATGGTCATTGCCATGCTCGGTGTCCGTAGTTCAAAAGGTTGATAAGACGCGGAGTTTGCCATGGGCTTTTCTCGTGAAGAAGTGCTGCAATATCACATAGGCGGAAAAGTCGAGATGGGATGCAAGCGACCGCTGGCAACCGTTGAAGATTTATGTCTGGCCTATACCCCCGGTGTGGCTGATGCGGTACGTGCGATTGCTGCCGATCCTGGAGCAGCTCGTTCGTATTCAGCGCAGGGCAATTTGGTTGCGGTCGTAAGTGATGGGACGGCGATTCTGGGGTTGGGAGACTTGGGGGCCCGCGCGTCGATTCCCGTCATGGAGGGAAAGGCAGTTCTATTCAAGTCTTTTGGTGATGTAGATGCCTGGCCCGTACCGTTGAATCGTTGCCGCATGGGGGGCAAGGATTCCGGTCCGACAGATCCATCGCGCGTTATCGATATGGTTGCAGCCTTGGCACCCATGTACGGAGGTATCAATCTCGAGGATATTGCGGCTCCCGCCTGCTTTGAGATTGAGGATCGTTTGGATGAAATGCTGGATATTCCCGTATTTCACGATGACCAGTGGGGAACGGCGGTTATTACGGTTGCCGGCGTGATGAACTACAGTGCATTGGCTGGTAGGGCAATGTCTGAATTGCGCTGTGTCATTAACGGTGCCGGAGCTGCGGGTATTCGTATTGCTGAAATGCTGAAGGCGGCTGACGTCAAGCATGTCATTTTGTGTGATTCACGGGGTATTGTAACGCATAGACGAGAAGGGATTGCCGGGAAAAAATTGGAGCATGCTGTTGATCTGCCTGTGGGTACCGTCTCGGATGCTCTGCGGGGTGCACATGTTTTTATTGGCGTTTCGGTGGCGGATTGCATCAAGCCGTCCGATATTCTGGCGATGGCCTCGTATCCCGCTATTTTTGCGATGGCAAATCCTGTTCCGGAAATTGATCCCGCAGTGGTGGCGTCAGCCTTGCAGGGCAAGCCCTATGTGATGGCAACAGGACGCTCTGATTACCCGAATCAAATCAACAATGTGCTTGGCTTTCCGTTTTTATTTCGGGGGGCGTTGGATGCTGGGGCCAGCACGATTAATATGGCAATGAAAACAGCGGCTTCGCGGGCATTGGCGGATCTGGCGCGCAGGGAAGTTCCGGCGCAAGTACAAGCGTATTATCCTGCTGAGGAACTTGCATTCGGGCCTTGTTATTTGATACCTAAACCTTTTGATCGAAGATTGTTTGTTGATGTGTCCGTAGCGGTAGCGGAAGCGGCCGTTCAGACGGGGGTTGCCATGCCCGGGGCTGACGACTTGACTGCGATCCGTCTGCGGCTTACGCAACGCAATGAAGAACGTTGCTGAGAGGGGGAGTGCCAATTTATGCAGATAAAATTTGTTATCATGGGGCTTGTTTTGATGATCGGGCAAGCCGCCGTAGCCTCTGTCCAGATTGATGGTGTCGTGGCATATGTCAATGAGCATGTGATCACTGTCAGCGACGTGTTGGGTGCCTCGGAAACGTTGCAGCAGCAATTGCGTTCTGGGCGTGCTGGTGCGCAAGCGAATGAGATGTACGCGGAGGTTCTGGCGGAACTCATTGACCGTAAATTAATTGCGGATGCTTACGAGCAACAGCGCGAAATACAGATTCCTACTGTGGTGGTCGATGAGCGCGTGCAGGAAATCATTCAAGAATTGTTTCAGGATGATCGTAATGCTTTTTTGCGCGCTTTAGGGGAAGAAGGACGCAGTGAGCGTCATTGGCGGAAAGAAATCCGTGAGCAAGTGATTGTGCGGGCCATGCGGAATTTGCGTGTGGACCGACATATTCGGATATCCCCCACTGAGGTACGGGCATGGTATGATGCGAATCCTGATCAGTTTGTGCAGCAGGCCGAAGTGACGTATCGCATGTTAGTTGTGGATACAGAGGATCTTGTGCAGCAAGTTGAGGAGGCTCTTGCGGGAGAAGAAGATTTTGCTGCTGTCACAAGGCAATATTCCACGGATGGTTTCGCGGAGCGGGGCGGTTTGCGTGAAGCTGTGGATCCCCAGCAGCTTCGTGAAGAAGTGCGTTTAGCACTGGAGACATTGGAGGTTGGAGGCATCCGTGGACCGATCATGATGGGGCAGAATACAATCTGGCTGCAGTTGGAAAATCGTGTAGCGGCGGACGTCGTGCCTTTTGAACGGGCATATGATGATATTCAAATGCGTTTATTCCGAGAGCGTGCCGAGGCGATGTATAACCGTTGGCTTGCACGCTTGCGTTCAGATGCCTTTATTTCTGTTGCCGTGGATGCCCTTTTTTGAGGATTGTGCGGGAGGTAGGTGAGGCCGGGTGACAACAGAGAAATCGTTGGCAGACCACACCGTGCCAGTCAGTGCCTTTACAAGGCCTTCTGTTGTGCGGGCATGGTTGCAGGATGCTGGTCTAAGGCCGAATCGTCTGCTGGGGCAAAATTTTTTAATCGATGGTAATATCCTCCGGCTGTTGCTGGATACCGCTGCTGTGCATTCTTCCGACCGGATTTTAGAAGTAGGTCCTGGTCTTGGTGCGCTCACGGCCGGTTTGCTCGATCGCGGTGCCCATGTGGTAGCGATCGAAAAAGATGAACGGTTTTTCCCCTTGCTCGAAGAGCATCTTGCCGGCTATTCGGACCGGACCTTGATCCAAGGTGACGCACTTGATTTCGTGCCTGGGATTCTAGCGCAGGAAAGCATTACCAAGATGGTTGCCAACCTCCCGTATACACCGGGGACACGCATTCTGGTTGATATTGCCACCTGCGCGATGCGACCCGAGCGTATTGCTGTGATGGTACAGGATGAAGTTGCAGGAAGAATTACCGCCGAACCGGGTACAACGGCTTTTGGCCTGTTGAGTTTGTGGTGTCGTGTGTTTTATCGCGTATCTTATGTTAAACGCGTAAGCCCGAATTGCTTCTGGCCCCGCCCGAAGGTGCAGTCCGCCATTGTTTTGTTGGAACGTTTGGCGGAACCACTGGTGCAGGATGCGGGATGGCCCTTTTTTATGTGGATGACCAAACAATTATTCCAGCATCGACGCAAGCAAATGGGACGTTTGTTGTCGGAACTGCCGATAAGTAAAGAAACAAATAATGCTCAGATCGTGGATTTTCTTCCGGAAACATGCCGGAGATTGCGTCCTGAGGCAGTTCCTCTTGACGTATGGTGCACACTATCGGAAAACATGCGTATGCATGTAGAGGCGAATCAAGGAATTGAGGGAAGTGATCATGGCAGGTGAAGCCCTGACGCCCATGATGCGACAGTATCGGCAAATCAAAAGCGAGCTCGCTGATGATGTGATTCTGTTTTTTCGGATGGGTGATTTTTACGAAATGTTTTTTGAGGATGCAAAAAAGGCTGCTCCCGTTCTGGATATAGCCTTAACGCGTCGCAATGGTATACCGATGTGCGGGGTTCCGTATCACGCCTTGGATGCCTA
>SKVN01000054.1 GCA_007129405.1 Kiritimatiellia bacterium | reverse complement strand
ATGGGGCAGCAATACCTGGTGCCATACGTGGCGGCAAGCATTGGCGAGTATTTCATGTATGAAGAGGGGCGTAATGTTCTCGTTGTTTTTGATGATTTCACGAAGCATGCCTGGGCGTACCGCCAGATTTCATTGTTGTTGGAACGCGCACCCGGGCGTGATGCCTATCCCGGTGATATTTTCTATATTCACTCTCAGCTGGTGGAGCGTGCAGGGAAAATGAAGCCGGAACTTGGTGGGGGGTCCATGACGCATTTGCCGATTGTGGAGACGCAGCAAGGTGATTTTGCAGGGTATATCCCTTCCAACATTATTTCGATGACCGATGGGCAGATCTTTTTGAACGCAACGCTATTTGGCGAAGGTTTCAAACCTGCTGTCGATTTAGGTCTATCCGTATCACGTATTGGTAGCAAGGTACAATGGCCAGCCATGAAAAAGCCCACGAGCATGCTCAAGATTGATTATGTGCGGTACCGTGAGCTAGAAAAGTTGACACGCATTAAAGCGGGCGGTTCTTCTGACTTGGAAGCTCGCTTAAATAAAGGTAAGGTGCTGGAGGAAGTGTTAAAGCAGAAAGAGAATGCTCCTGTCCCCATGGAGGAGCAGGTGTTGCTCTTGTTCGCATTGCAGAATGGATTATTTGAAAATGTTGCCCCACCTCAGGTGCGACCTGTTATGGCGCTTTTCATGGAGCATTTACGGCTACGCCGGGCAGACTTGGTTAATTCGCTGGTGGAAGAAAAACGTATGACAGACGAGATGCAAAAGGGGTTTCTCAATGAGCTCGTTACCTTCAAAGATACCGCTCTTCAAGCTAAAGTTTGAAGAGAAGGGTACCATTCATGACATTAAAGACACGGTTGTTCATATTGATGGTTTACCGGGCTGTTTGACCGGCGAAATTGTTGACATGGGTGATGATGTCTTGGGGTTGGTGATGGAATTCGATCAGGATTCTGTATGTGCGCTTGCGCTTGGGTCAACGTCCAAATTGCGTATGGGCAAAGAAGTGCGCGGAAAAAGTGAACCCTTTACGGTGCCTGCGGGGGACGGTTGTCTAGGGCGTATGCTGACGGCCATGGGGCAGCCTTTTGACGAGCATGGTGAATTGAAGAACACGGAAAATATCCCGGTATTTCGTGAGGCACCATCACTGATGGATCGCGCGCCCATTCGCCGAATGCTTCTGACGGGCACGAAAATCGTTGACGCCTTAACGCCCATTGGTATGGGGCAACGCCAACTCATCCTTGGAGATCGAATGACGGGCAAGAGTTCGATCGCCTTGGATGCCATTCTGAATCAACAGGACAGCGGTGTGGTCTGTATCTATTGTTGTGTCGGCAAGTCGGTATCCGCGCTCGAAAAAGCGATGTCTACCCTCGTGGAAGGGCATGCGTTACCCTATACCATCATCGTGGGGGCAACGGATAATGCACCCGCAGCTGAGCAATATATTGCTCCATTTACCGCCGCCGCAATAGGGGATTGGTTTGTGCAACGGGGGAAAGATGTCCTGGTGGTGCTGGATGATCTAACAAAGCATGCTTGGGCTTATCGGCAACTTTCGCTGTTGTTGGACCGCCCACCGGGTCGGGAGGCGTACCCTGGTGACATTTTCTATATGCACACGCAATTGATGGAACAAGCTGGTTGTTTTAATGAGCGGCATGGCTCTGGTTCGATGACTTTTCTTTCGTTAGCAGATACGCAACAGGGAGACTTGACTGGGTATATCCCGTCCAATCTTATTTCCATGTGTGATGGGCAATTGATATTGAGTAATACGATTTTTGCGGAGGGTGTTCGCCCTGCGGTGGATCCGCAAATGTCGCTGTCAATTGTCGGGGGGCGTACACAGCCGCTCATTTTGCGAGCATTAACCGCGGATATCCGGACGGCCCACGCTGCTTATCTCGAAATGTTGCAATTAAGCCGCTTGTCTTCGGTTTCCGATGAAGCGAAAGAAGTAATTTTACGTGGTGAAGCTATTCGTGAGGTTTTTCGCCAAGGGCATCATGTATTATGCTCGCAGGCCGAACTCGTGATTTTGCTCTATGCGTTACGTGGAGGACACCTGGATCATGTTTCGCGGGAGCCACAGCGTGCGTTTTGCTCGCAAATCGGGGGGGTTGCAAGGCATTTGCACGACGGGATTATGCGTAGGCTGCAGGATGCCACGGAATTGACGCCTGATCTCGAAGATGGGATTCAGCAAATTCTGAAAGACTGGCATGCGCAAGAGATGGATGCTTCGGTGCGTAGCGAGGAGTAATGCATGCTATTGAAAGTTTTAAGTCCCCGGAGAGTTGTGTACGAAGGAACCGCGCATGCTATACAGCTTGCGGGCGATCTTGCAGAGTTTGAGATAATGGACTACCATGCGCCTATCGTCAGCTTGTTGCGACCTGGGAATGTTGTGGTAGATGGGCAGCACAAAATTCCTATTAACCGAGGGATGGTCAAATTTTCGGGGAATGAATGTGTGATTTTGGTGGAGGAGGCCTCGGCACAGATGGCATCTGTGGTGCATGAGGATGTTGGGCAAAAATAGGTAAGACCTCGATGGATAATTTTATCATAGTGCTGGTAATGTTTGTTACGATAATAGGGCCTTCGGCGGTGATTGCATCGATCGGATATGCGAGCATACGGGCGTTAGGTCGGAACCCTTCGGCTGCGCCGAAAATTCTGCAAGCGATGATCATTTCGCTCGTGTTTTCAGAGGCAATTGCTGTGATTGCGTTATTGATATTATTTCAAATTTTTGGGCGAGGGTAAGCTAAATACAAGTATGGTGTACCCATTATTGGGTCCGAATTAACGACGAAAGGGAATCATGAGGGAAGTTTTGATGGTAGCCGCTCCGATTTTAGGCCTGCACGTAGTGGTGTTGGGTGCCATTATCATTTTAGTCCGGCTTTACATGCAAGGTTCAGCTAGTCGTGCGGTGGCACGCGTGCGTGAGGTGGAGGAGGAAGTTCGTAAGCGTGAAGAAAGTATGCGTTTGGAAGTCGACCAACACGAGCGGGATTTGGCGGAGAGGAAGGCGGAATTTGAACGGCAAATCGAAGGTTTGCAGGATGAGGCGAAGCGTGAGGCCGCCCGGCTGAAGGAACTTTCCGTGAATGAGGCCAAACAGGATGCGCAGAAGATTATCGACCAGGCAAAAGCAAGTGAGCAGAAATTACGGGATCAAGTTTTGCGTGAAATGGAGGAGAAAGCCGTAAACTATGGCGGTGAGATATTCCATTTGGTTTTCAGTGATCTATTGACCGCCGAGTTAAACGCCTTGTTTACGGGAGAGCTGATTGCGGCTTTGGGCGAGGTTGAGCCTGGTGCCGTGACCGTTGATACATCTGATGCGCAGATTACTACCAGTCATAGCTTACCTGATACGGTGCGTGAGGAGCTTACATCCGTATTGCGCGAAAAATTCCACAAGGACGCCACGCTTACGGAGAATGTGGATGAATCGTTATTGTCGGGCGTGGTTTTGAAGATGGGAAGTTTGGAAATTGACGGAAGTTTGTTGAACCGTTACCGCGAAGCTGTGCTTGAGGTTAAGAAGGCGGTTCACCATGATTAGTACTGCGAAGTTCCTAGGCTAGTAGTATGGAAGGCCTCGAGCATGCAGCTGAATGAGCTAAGACAAGAACTGCGGTTTAACAAGGAGTTGCTGAGTCTGGTCGAAACATTAAAAAATGTTGCCGGCTCCCAGTATCATATGCTGGAGAAACAGAAGCAGCGTTTTGCGCAGTTTATGGAAGCTTTCAGCGAGTTTTTTCGCATTATAGATTTAGTTGATGTTGTCAATCCATATGTAAAAATTGCTTCGGATGTCACGGGTGTTGTTATCTTGACTTCTGATTCCGGATTTATGGGGGGGTTGAACAGAGGTGTGATTCAAGCTGGGACGGATGTTGTTGCTGGCCTTCCACAAGAGAAGGTTGCATATGTAGTAATTGGAGAGAAGGGGGCTGGGCTTATCAGTGATTTGCGGGTTCCATTTCATTTCTTCGAGGGGATTAGTCAGGAAACGATTTACGAGCAGGCCGTCGTAATCAAGGATTACTTGATCGGCGAGGTCGGCGCAGGAAGAATGGGGCGTATTGTCGTAGCCGCTCCACGGGGATTGTCTTTTTCCAGCCAGGAAATCGAGGTTGTTGACTTGCTACCCTGCGGTATTTTGTTTGAGCGCGGACATGAAGAAGTCGAAGCTCGCGCTTCTCAAGGTATGAAAAAATTTTTGGAGGATGCCCGCAAGGTCATTGTTGAGTCTTCGTACGACGATATCGTCACGTATCTTGCCGGTATTTGGGTTACCTCGCGGCTATATGAAATTTTTGAAGATGGTAAGTTGGCGGAGTTTGGTGCACGGGCTATGCATCTGGAGGGCAGTTTGCAGAAAGTAGAAAAAGAGCATTCGAAGGTACGCCAGAAAGTGACCAAAGCAACACATGAATTGGTGGACAAAGGGATGCGGGAATCTTTTTCGGCGAAGAGCACCAAACGGCGTAAAGTACAGCGCGGTCGGTCTGCAGCTGCTCGTGCTTTAGAAAAGTTGGAGACCGTGTGATAGGAGGATGAATATGAGCAATACGGAAACGGAACATGTAGCTGAAGGTCGAAAAACGGTTGGACGCGTGGTCGCAGTGCAAGGGCCTGTGGTGGACGTTAAGTTTGATGCGATTGAACACATGCCAGATATGCACGACGTCGTTACGACCAAAACATATGATGGCCGTGAGTTGATGATGCTGGTCGCTGAGCATATTGAGGGAAATTTGGCGCGTTGCGTTGCTCTTTCGGCCACATTGAATTTGCAACGGAATGCCAAAGCGGAGGCCACTGGGCAGTCTTTGCACATACCGATTGGTGATGAGCTGTTTGGACGCATAATTAATGTTATGGGGCAGCCGTTAGATGGGAAGGGCCCTATTGAGACAGAACGCAAGGTGCCTATTCATAAAGATCTATCCAAGGTTGAAATGAATGTGGGGCGATTGTCCAGTTCGCGGCCTGAGATTGTTGAAACGGGTATTAAGATTGTCGATCTATTGTTTCCGGTTGTGCAAGGCAGCAAGACGGGGGTTATCGGCGGTGCCGGTTGCGGTAAAACAGTTTTAATCTCTGAGTTGATTCATAATATTGTCGAGGAGCATGACGGAGCTTGTGTGTTTACCGGAATCGGTGAACGTATCCGTGAGGGTAATGAACTATATCATGAATTTAATGAAGCTGGCATTCTTGACAAGGTTATGATGGCGTTTGGCCAAATGGATGAACCTCCTGGTGCTCGTTTTAATGTTGTACAGACGGGGATCACGTTAGCCGAATATTTGCAGTCTAGCGGACGGGAAGTCCTTTTGTTTATGGATAACGTTTTCCGTTTTGTTCAGGCAGGTGCAGAAATCTCCACGCTGCTTGGCAGGACGCCATCCGAAACAGGTTATCAGCCAACATTGAGCTCGGAGGTAGGGGATGTGCATGAGCGTATCAAAGGCTCCATTTCGGCTTTTGAAGCAGTTTATGTGCCGGCAGATGATTTGACAGATCCTGCGGTTGTTGCCATTTTCAGCTACCTGGATGCGGTGATGGTTTTGTCGCGTGAACGAACCCAGCTTGGGTTATATCCTGGTATCGATCCATTAGCTTCGTCTTGCTCTAATTTGGATGCTTCCGTGGTTGGTCAGCGGCACTTTGATTTGTCCCAGGAGGTACTGCGTATTTTTACGAAGTACGATGAATTACGCCGTATTGTGGCTGTTATCGGTATCGACGAGCTCTCCAAGGCGGATCGAACCTTGTATGAACGTGCCCGCAAGCTACAGTATTTTCTGACGCAACCCATGTTTGTTGCAGAGGCATTTACGGGTCGTAAAGGGCAGTATGTACATATTGGCGAGACGCTAGATAGTATCGAGATGATTGTGGATGGACGCGTGGACAGCCGCTCGGAAGATGATTTCTACATGATCGGCAAAGTAGAGGCTTAAGGGCGAATTGGGCTTGTAGGCTGTTCCCGGAGGAGCATGTGCTGATGCAATTTACGGAACGTATTCTGAAGGCCGGTTTGGTGACGCCGGAACAGCTTGCGGTGTGTCAGCAGGAAGCTGATGTGACATTTGCGCCTTTGATCACGGTATTGTTACGCCAAAATGGCCTAGATACAAGGGGGATACTGGAAGCTTATGCTGCTTCACATCATATGGAGTTTGTGGGGCTCCGCGATCTTGATATTCCTGTCGCTACGGTTCGCAAGCTTAGTGCCAAATTGGCTGCGCATTACAAAGTGATGCCGATTCGAGATGAATCCGGTCGACTTACGATCGCGGTTTCCGATCCCATTGATTTACGCTGTGTCGAAGATATTGAAACGGCTCTCGGCGTTCAGGTTCGGCGTGTCCTTGCCACGCAAATTGATATTGAAGAGGCTTTACAACGGTACTACGGTGTTGGTGCAGATACCGTGGAACGCATTCTGGCGAACCGGGTTGTAGTGGATGAAACGCCTGTCATGCAGACCGAAGCGTTGGATGTGGACAGTCAAACTCTTGATGCATCGGTGGTTCGTCTTGTGAATCAGTTGCTCAAAGATGCGATTTCGGATCGGGCTACCGATTTGCATGTGGAACGGCATCGTAGCGGCGTCATCGTGCGCCGGAGAATCGACGGTGTGCTGTACGACACGTCGACATCGGAAAAGATGGATAGTTTATATGCCTCCATTGTTTCTCGCATTAAATTGATGGCAGGATTGAATATCGTGGAGCGTCGACTTCCACAAGATGGACGTGCACGCGTTACGATTGCAAAACGTAACTATGATCTACGTATTTCCATTGTTCCTAGTATGTATGGTGAAGATGTTGTGATTCGTATATTGCCTTCGCGGATGCTTTACCATTTGGAGGATCTAGGGTTTGATCAACAGCATGTCGCTCGTTTACAGTCTTATATCAGTGCCCCGTACGGAATCTTGTTTGTAACAGGACCAACCGGAAGTGGGAAAAGCACAACGTTGTATGCATGTTTGAGTCGGCTGAATAAGCGCGAGCGCAAAATTATAACGATTGAGGATCCTGTTGAATACGAACTGCCGGGGATCACACAAACACAAGTGAATCCACGCATTGGATTAACATTTGCAACGGCATTGCGGAGTATGTTGCGCCATGATCCCGATGTGATGATGGTTGGCGAGGTCCGGGACAAGGAAACGGCAGAAATTGCTGTCCAGACTTCGATGACAGGGCATCTGGTGCTTAGCACGTTACACACGAATGATGCGGCGGGAGGTGCTGCACGCTTGATCGATATGGGCATTGACCCCTATTTGATCACGTCAACCGTACAATCATTTATGGCGCAACGACTGGTGCGTACGATTTGTGAATCCTGTCGCACATCGTTCGAGCAAGATGGGCATACGTTATTCAAAGGTGCGGGGTGTCATGCCTGTAATCAAACAGGGTATCGTGGTCGTATCGCTATTTGTGAATTCTTGCCCCTTGATGATACGATAAGCAATTTGATTCTGGCTCGCTCCTCGGCCCAGGCGATTCGGGAGAAGGCGAATCAACTTGGCTTTGATACCCTGCGCGAGGATGGTTTGCGTAAAGTGCGTGGTGGGTTGACAACGGAAGAGGAACTTTTGCGTGTTACGCTTGCTTAGAAACGAAGTTTGGTGAACAGGTAGCCATCATCAGGAATACAGATTGTTTTTTAACAAGCATCGACGTGGGAGAAGAAAGATAGGATCGTATGCCACAGTATCGTTATAAAGCCAAACAAGGTCCTGGCAAAACGATTGAACGTGAGCTGGCTGCTGAATCGCGCGCCGCAGCCTTGGCGCATATCGAGTCACGGGGATTAACACCCATATGGGTAAAACCGGTTGATGGTTCCGTTGGGAAACGGCATCGTGTTGGTTCTGTGCGTGCTGGGGATATCACGATTTTCACACGTCAGCTCGCAAGTATGATCCGTGGTGGTATTCCGGTTATGCAGGCTATGCATAATATACAAGATCAGACCGAATCTTCTAATTTGCGCCCCATACTGGAAGACGTTGCTGGTTCCATACGTGATGGTTGCATGCTTTCTGAAGCGATAAAAGCTTATCCCAAGTTGTTCCCATCTTTATATGTGAGCATGGTGGAAGCAGGTGAGGCATCCGGTATGCTGGACACGATGCTGGAAAGATTGGCTGACGCGCGTGAAAAAGAAGAGGAAAGTCGACGTCAGGTGCAGGCTGCGATGGCCTATCCTGTCTTGGTTGGTATCGTAGGTATGATCACCGTGGTGATTCTGTTGACTTTTTTTATGCCACGTGTGATGCGATTGTTCGATCAATCCGCTGATCTTCCCGCGGCAACTCGTATTTTGCTTTCTATGAGTGGTTTTTTAACGAATCAGGGTCATTGGGTTGTTATATCGATTGTGTTGGTGGCCGTAATTATTCGTCGCATTGCCCTCATGCAGACGGGGCGTATCATGTTGGATACTGCGCTTTTGCGAACCCCTTTGCTTGGACGTTTTTTGCGGGATGTGGAAATGGGGCGTTTTGCACGTACTTTTGCTTTGCTGGTGCGTTCGGGTATTCCCATTGAAAGCGTGTTGCGATTAAGTGCAAATACGATGTCCAATACTGTTTTGCAGGGCGAGGTAGATACAGTAAGAATCCGTACCGTTCAGCAAGGCATCCGACTCTCTAGCGGTTTGCGCAGTTCTGTATGGTTTCCGCCCTTTTTTGCAAATATGGTTTCGGTAGGAGAAGAGACGGGTCGGCTGGAGGAGTCATTAGAAGATATAGCAAAATACTATGAGGCATCTGTGAATCGCCAAGGGCGTATTGCAACGGCACTAATCGAACCACTGCTTTTGCTATTTGTCGGTGGGTTGGTCGGCTTTATTGTTTTTGCGATGTTGATGCCGATCTTTGAATTGGGCGGGCGATTGCGCTAAGTTGAAATACAATTTACAGGCATCAAATACTCAGATAGAATGCCCCGATTGCAGATATATGTGAGAATGCAAATGCGGAGTAAAGGAGAATCGGTTTGAAAGGAAAATCAGGATTTACGCTAATTGAATTGATGATTGTCGTGATTATTCTGGCATCGTTGGCAGGGATGGTGCTTCCTCGCATTATGGATCGTGCTGATGATGCGCGCATTAATATTGCCAGGGCAGAAATCGCATCAATCACATCAGCCTTGCGATTTTATCGGTTGGACATGGGAGAATATCCCACGAATGATCAAGGTTTAAACGCTTTGATGCAAGATCCAGGAGGCGGGACGGGTCGGCGACTGGGAACATGGAAGGGGCCTTATCTGGAAAAAGAACCAGAAGATCCATGGGGAAATCATTATCAATATCGCCGCGATACAGGACCTGCAGGATTTGAGGTATGGTCTGATGGTCCGCCAGGCGGGGGGCCAGGTGCAAAAATCAGTAATATTGACTCTTAACGCGAAGGCGTGGTCGCGATGCGCCGATCGTCACAAACAAACCTCTGCGGGTTTACGCTTCTCGAGATACTCATAACGGTTGTTGTTCTTTCAACAGGTTTGGTGCTCGTATTGCAGGGGCTGCACAGTGTTTTGCATGTGTGGAACATGGGGGTGCACCGAACACGTTCGACCATGGCGGCACAGGAGCAATTTGCCTGCATACGGTATGAGGCATTGCAGGGTGTGGCTCCCGAAAGTGGGGGAGGTATCACGATTGAAGAGGATTTTGCCGGGCATGCGGGGTTGTATCGGGTGCTCTGGCGTGATGCAGATGAAAATGTTGCTGTCGGTGGTGCTTATGAAATGCTCGTGTATATTGCTCCAGATCGCGGGGATGTGCCGTGAAGCGCATTTTTTCTACTAGCGGGTTTACGTTGCTGGAGCTACTGGTTACGCTGTCTATTATCGCTGGCGTAATGATGGTTGTCTTCGCCTGTTTTGAAGGCGGATTTCGCGTGTATGCGCGGATACGTGACTTCGGCAATCGCGAAGCAGAGATCTATCTTGCGGGGGAGGCACTAGAGCAGGATTTGGGGTATGTCATACCGGCAGCCGATTACCATTTTGGTTCTCGCGAATTACGGTTTGTGCGGGGACCTCTTGTTGCAGGAGACAAACAAGAGGTGCAAGTGCTTGCGCCAGAATCGGGCGGTTTGCTGTACCGGGTTGGCGCGCGTGGTACCCTTGCGATGGAACAATCCGGTATTTCACTGGTCCCCTATGATTTCGATGTTACTTTCTGGTATGCTTCTCCAAACGGCAGTGAAGATTGGTTGCCAGCGTGGGAGTCCAATACAAATATGCCAAGAGCTATCCGGATGGTTGTTCATGGGCTGGTTGCTGATGGTGAGCTGATTGTGGAGAGAACCATGGTGCTACCCCATAACCCGCTCGAAGAGGATGAACCAAAATGATGCAAAGAAAACAAGCAAGTATTCTGATTCTGGCTCTTTGGGTGCTATTTTTCCTGGCTGCTCTTACGGTAGCAGCGGCAGGGCATGTGTGGGCGGTCTTGCAAGCAGCGGATCGGTTGCAGTCACGCGTATTGGCCAGGATGGAGGCTGCGAGTGTGGCTGCTTGGGCCGTGGCTGTGCTTGAGGAACAAATTCATCCGGATTATTCGACGAATATCTGGGATGGTGTTTGTGCAGATGCCTGGAACCGAAATGCGCGGTTGTTTCATTTACCACGGGAAGGGCTGGTCGTTCGCCCGGTCGAGCAAACGGTATATTTTACCATGCCGGATGAGCAAGAATACTACACGGGTATTGTGGGGGAGTCGGGGAGGCTACATTTAAATCTTCATAACCCGGAGTTGCTAAAGCAGCTATTTTTATATGTAGGCGGAGAAGCGGGGAGACAGGTTGCACAAAATCTTTTTGAAGGAGCAGGGGGGGGCGGTGCTGGATTGACAAGCGGGGGGAATGATTCGTATGATCGCCCCGTGTTTCGATCGGTTGAAGATTTGCGAATGATTGAAGGCGTTGATGCGGATTTATATGCAAGGCTCGCGCCTCACTTGACGGTGTATGGTCGGGCTGATGTAATCAATGTGAATAGTGCGACAAGAGCCGTTTTGGTGGCGTATTTTGTGTCCACAGGTGATACAGAGATGGTTCGCAATGCCGAAGAATTGGCTGATCAAATTATTACGGCCAGAAAAGAACGCGGGTTTTTGAGTCGGGCAGATTTCAAAACACGTATGCCGGATATAAAAAGGGGGACTTGGGCACGGGGGCCGATGGGGGTTGCTTCAACTGCGTTTCGGGGCGTCGCGGTAGGTGGCGAGGAATTGCCGGGTGCGGGTATGGAAATTGAATTTGTGTGGGATACAGTAGCAGGTCAATTCGTTTTGTGGCGTGAGAAATAGCGCTGCAATATTTGGGGAATAAATCATGGCAAAAAAGATGTTAGCGGAGGATTCTAGTGCGGTACGCTTGAGCCCGCGGCCCACGGCAGTGTTTCTGGAGGTAAGCAGCGATTGGATCAAGGTGCTGGAACTTACAAGTCAGCGCTCTGGTTTAACACTTAGTAAAGCTTATTTCGAGCGAGTAGATGCTTCAACCATAGTTGGGGAAAGTTTGCAAAAAGCTTTCAAGGCGGTGAAGTTTGCAAATGTTCCGCTTCTTTGCAGTATTCCTCGTCAGTTAGTTAACGTACGACTGCTGGAATTACCTTCTATTGACCCGACTGAAATTAAGGACATGGTTGAATTGCAGGTTAGTCGCCAGACCCCATACTCGATTCAGGAGATTTTGTCTGGAATCAAAATGGTTGGTCAGACGCGGCGGGGAACCTACATGCGTGTGTTGCTGGCCATTGTGCAGCGGAGCATCGTGCGCGAGCGTTATTACGCGATTGAGGATGCGGGGCTTGCTGTGGATCGTATGGGGGTTTCATCTGAAGGTGTATTACAATGGGTGTTGTATCACACGCGATCCATGCCTGCGGAAAAAGTTGTTTTGTCGTTGGATGTTGATTCGTATTTTACGCACATGCTGGTCATACGAGATCGCCAAGTGATTTTTACAAAGAGTCTTTTATGGGGCGTTAAGCAAGTGGATGCCGGTGTGGATGCATTTGTCGAGCGCGTACAGGAAGCGGCACGTGCCTGCGAGGATGTATTGCAAGGGAAAGGCTTTGATGTTCTGTTGCTTTCAGGGGCAGAATCTGCCCGCACCCCGGAAATGGTTAATGCCCTGCAAGCGTCTTTGAACGTTTCCTGTGAAAGTGTTGATCCTTTGCAGGATGTGAAGGTGAATCCTGTGGCTGAAGAACATTTGACGAATGAAGTGAGATCTTCTGTATCGCTGACGGGCCTTATTGGAATGGCTCTTGCTCCCGATAAACTTGCTCTACACTTTGTGCCAGATGTATATGCGATGCGCCAGCGTCTACTGTTGCTTGGCAAGGGCTGGGCGGGTTTGACTTCAGCGGTGGCCGCTTTGCTGGTGGCGGCATCACTGTTTTTTTCCTTAGGGGCATGGAATCGGGTGCAGTATTTGGAAGAGCTTAAGGCAGAAACGGCATTGCTGCTTCCCCAGGTGATGCAGGTAGAGCGGAGAGTGGAAATTCTTCGGGCGACTCGTGGTCGTCAGGAAATACAGGTGATGCCAGAGCACTTGCTGCCAGTCATACATGCGGCTGTTCCTGAAGGGGTTTTTCTCGATTCTCTTTCGTTGCAGATCGAGAATGGACGTATATCCATTCAAGGTTCAGCGCCGCAGCGCCGAGATATACGAGAGTTAATACGCTTATTAGAGGAAACACCTTATTTTAAGCAGGTGGAGGAAGCAGGTGGTACAGCTATGGATAATAGAGAAAGGTTTCGGTTTCAAATCAATGGCCGGATTACAGGGGGACATTCATCATGATTATGAAGCTTGCCCAGTTGCCGCTGCGGGAACGAGTCGGTCTTCTGCTCGCGGTAGGGTTTATGGTTCTCATGGTTGCAGATGCTTTTGTTTTTAAACCAGCGTTCCGGCAGCTAGATGCTTTAGATGCTGCCATACTGACCGAAGAGGGGGAACTAAGGCGATCCCTTGGTGTTTTGCAGTATGAGGATTCTGTCCGAGAGCAGTATCTGGATATAAAGGATGTGCTAGGTGTGACGGGGGCCCAATCAGAAACCATTGAATCTTTCAAGGATGCGTTGGATGAGTTAGCTCTGTCGAGTGGGGTTCAGCTTCGTTCGATGCGGCATCTGTCCCCAGAGACAACCGATTATTTGGTAACCTACGTGATTGAAGTGGGGGACTATGAAACAGAAATCCCCAATCTGTTGCAGTTTTTAGATGCCATTCATAGGACACCCGGTCTTATGCGGGTTCGCACTTTGACAATCGCATCGCAGGCTGCAAGTTTGGATGTCGATGGTACGATTTCGGTAACACGCGTGATGACGCGTGAATTGCCCGTGGGGGATTAGTCATGACGGCAGAGGATGGGCAGCAAATCAATCAAGCTATGCTGCGGCTAAAAGATGAGTTTGTGGCTGAACGATTTCGGATGCGAAAAGCGTTTGTTTGGTTTTTTTCGTTTTTGCTGTTTTGTGTTCTTGCTGCTGCGGTGATTGTTCTCGGGGCTGGTCTTGCCATGTTGCGACAAACTGCGGTAGTGGTTGAGAATCTGGAATGGTTGGAGGACCAAATAGCGGGTACGTCGATTCAGTTAGGTGGTCTGTCGAACCGGGTTAGCCAACTTTCTCGAACACAAGTAGACCTGTCTTCGCGGATCAACAGTTTACAGCTCACGCAACAGCAGGCCGTTGATCAGTTGCGCATTGAGACCGAAAGACATCAGCGCTGGATAGCATCACGCGAGACACAGCTTGAAATAGAACGTGTAGGGTTGGATCAGAGATTGAACCAGCGTGGTGAAGCATTGGATCAGCTTGCTGTTGCAGTTGCACGACTTCAGGCACGGTTAGATGACCCTGCCGTTGGGGTGGTCCCCCCCATCGAGATGGAGAACCGTTTGTACGCACAGGTCGAGCCATCAAGAGAAGATGAGCGGCCTGACTGGGCCGCGCTACTGGATTCGTTTGACGGCGTATCCCTTCCGGATATCTTTGAGGAGGTTTCTGAACATGTTGATCCCGGATATGCCCAAACCACCAGTTCGCGTACTATATCTGTGGTAACGTTTCCTAATGGTGATCGCTATGAAGGAACATTTGAGAGCGGTTTGATGCATGGGTGGGGTATTTATACGCGCCGTAATGGCGAGCGTTATGAAGGACAATTCTACCATGATCTAAACCATGGAAATGGAACCTTGATTATGCGAGATGGAACTCGCTATGAGGGGGTTTTTGTGCGTGGGATTCGTCAGGGATTGGGACGGCTGGCAAAACCGGATGGCACTCGTTATGTCGGGGAATTTGGGAACGATATGATTAATGGTCGGGGGATCATGTTATATCCGGATGGTTCGCAGTTTGCTGGCGATTTCATGAATGGGCAGCGCCATGGTCACGGTATTCACCGATTCGCAAATGGCGACATGTACAAGGGTGAGTTTCGCCAAGATTTGCGAACAGGATCCGGTCTTTATGTGTTTGCGGATGGCAGTCGTTATGAAGGGAATTTTGTGGAGGGCGTCAGACATGGGCGTGGTCATTACCGGTTTGCGGATGGATCCGAGTTTATTGGCGAGTTTCGAAATGGTTTAATGCACGGGGAAGGTGTAAGAATTATCGAAGGCAGGCGTATTCGTGGGGTTTGGCACGAAGGGGAGCACGTACGGGACCTATAAGGTGTATACGTGAATTAGCGCGTGCATCTTTTACTTTGCACGAACGCGAGGTCTCGTAAATGGTAGTTTCCGGTAATATCCATTGGCGGCGCTACCTTGCCGTTGGGATACACAACTTGCTCGCCCAGTACTTCGAGTATGTATCTTCTGAAGTCTTCGGCATAATTTAGAACCCAGTCAAAAACGGCGTCTTCCCCAAGATCACGCCCTGCTTTCTGGGATTCGATCCACTTGTGCCGATCTATTTCTCGCATTTGTAATGCAATAAATTCATGTAACGTCATAGCTCTTAAAGGATGAATTGTTTATGAGTAACATGGATACGCATTATGCTGAAAAAGTGAAATAAGGCAACTGTTTTGTTATGAAGCGGTTAGCTTGCTTCGTTTGCGGTTTGGATATGGTTAGCAGTGTCTTCGCCCGCGCAAGGCGGTACATCAAGAATTTTCACAAGATCAGCGGGAGGAAGCCGGAAGCCCGAGCCATGCCCTTCGTAAAACCCATGCTCTTTTATCATGTGGATGTGTAAATCGGTGTAGGTTAGGGTTTCGTTGATGTCCGTGTTTTTGACCTGAATAAAGGTCTTCTGAACCACGGTGTCTTCAAATGGACAGGCTAATTTGCCGCGGACATCGTCGACACGCACTTCATACTTGTTGTCGATCGTAATCGGTTCTCCCAGGCCCGCCGTTCCCGCGTCACGTAATGCTTGCATGCGTGTCGCGATGGTTTCATGGGTTGTGCCAAGGCGATTGACTTCAGCGTCGTCGTCTATCAAGATTTCAGTTAAGCAACGTCGGTCACTGCCCAAAAAACCTTTGAGCGTAATGCACCCAGGTCGCATGTTATGCTGATAACGATCAAGTTCTGGTGTTTGTTTCATAATGTCGTCTCCTGGGATCAGGCAAATTTGTCGTAGAATATGCTTTCTTCCGGCATGCCATGATTTTTGAGCACAACGATGCAAGCGTCAATCATTAAAGGGCTGCCGCAAAGATATGCTTCTGCATTTGCCAGATCACCTGTAAAACGATCGACAACTTCTGTAATCAAGCCTGTTTCGCCGCTCCAATCATCTTCGGGTTGTGGCTCGGAGAGGGCCGGGACAAATTTGAATGCAGGGAGATCGTTTTCAAGCTGTTTCATTTCGTCTAGCAAGAAGAGATCGCGCTTGGATTTTGCGCCAAAGAAATAGGTTGCTTTGCGCTTGCTATCCTTTTCCCGCATATCATATAGGATCGATTTTAGGGGTGCCATCCCAGAGCCACCGGCAATACAGATCATTTCCTTGTCGGTGTCGGAGAGCTTGAAGTCGCCATAGGGTCCATTCACAATCATCGTGTCCCCCACCTTCAGATGATGATGAACATAGGTTGTGCAAATCCCATCTGGTACGAGACGAATTTCCATTTCAATTTCATTTTGATCTGATGGAACGGATGACATCGAGTATGCACGGTATACGGGTTCATCGGTCAATGCGTACTCTGGCGTTTCGATTTGCACGAATTGGCCCGCCTTGTATTCCATGGTGTCGGGGTCTTCGAGTTTGAGTCTGAGCTGCTTAATATCATGCGTTAACGTATCAAGACCTACAACCGTGGTTCTAAATTCGCGCACATAGAGAAGTTCCGGATCGATTTCAACCTGCATATCGGCCTTTACTTTGAGTTGGCAGGAAAGGCGTACCTGGTTTTCGCGTTCTTCATCTGAAAGCCACGGAAGCTCGGTTGGCAATACGTCACCGGCTCCGGCTTTTACTTTGCATTTACAAAGTCCGCAAGATCCGCGCCCACCGCATGCAGAGGGTATAAAAACTTTGCCCTCTTTCAATGTGGTTAGAAGCGGCTTCCCGCCACGCGCATCAATTTCTTTTTCGCCATCATTGATCGAGATTTTTACGTCACCATAATTGCCAATGGTGGATTCTGCCGCTACCATGATAAGTGCCAGCACGGTAGATATTCCACACATGGCGCCAACACTTACGACCAAACCAAGAAGCATGTTGTTATTCCTTTTTTTTGCACCTTATCATTCCGGGGTGCTCGATTTTACACGGTCCATTCGTTCGCATTATTGAATATTTAGAACACCGGAAAATCCCATGAAAGCGAGTGCCATAATGCCAGCAATAATCAGGGTTATGCCAGCGCCTTCCAGGCCTTTGGGAATTTTGGAGCGTTTCATATTCTGGCGAATGCCGGCCATTGCAAGAATAGCAAGCATCCAACCAATGCCACTACCGATTCCATAAAAGAAGGATTCCGCAAATGTATACTCACGGATAAGCATGAAAAGGCTCACGCCCAGAATGGCACAATTTACGGTGATTAGAGGCAGAAAGATACCTAGTGCATTATATAAGGGTTCCGAAATACGCTCGATAATCATTTCGACGATTTGTACGAAAGCAGCAATGACGATAATAAAAACGATGAAGCGGAAGTTCTGTAGGTTTAGGGGAACGAGCACGTAATAATAAACCAGCCAGTTCAGAACCGAGGTTGCCGTCATAACGAAGACTACGGCGGCTCCCAGTCCAAGTGACGTTTTTACTTCCTTGGATACCCCCAGAAAGGAACACATTCCCAAATAGTTGGTCAGCAGAATATTATTCGTAAAAATAGCGGCAAAAAAGATTGCGATCAGTCCGGTCATTTCCTGCATTATTTACCTCCGGGATCTTCGGGAACAATGTATGTTTTGATAATCCAAATCAAGATAGCGAGAGCAAAGAACGCGCCTGGTGCCATGACCATGATCGACCAGTTGGTCCACCAGTCACTGAACCAAGGGATGGGATATCCCCAGAATGTTGCTGATCCGGTAATTTCTCGAAATACGGCGATGATCAGCAGCACGTAGGAATAGCCGATGCCGGAAGCAATACCATCGATGAGAGAGGGGAATGGGGGATTGTTAAGGGCATAGGCCTCGGCGCGTCCCATGATAATACAGTTGGTGATGATTAGGCCTACATACGGTCCGAGCTGACGGGATACTCCCGGCAAGGTGGCTTGTATGACGATATCCACGATAATCACGTAGGCAGCAATAATCAGCGTTTCAACCATCATACGAATGGAGCCGGGAATCCATTTGCGAATCAGGGAAACAGTCACATTGGAACAAGCAAGCGTGAAGATGACGCCTAGGCACATAACTACGGTATTTTGAATGACATTTGTTACCGCAAGCGTAGAGCATATCCCAAGAATTTGCGCGAAGACCGGGTTGTCTTTCCCCGCGCTGAGAATGAATTGTTTTTTTATTTTGCCGGCGGCCATGGCTGTGTATCTCCCTTAGCGTTCGCTGAATAATGTTTTTGCTTTTTCAAGGCTTTGATTCATAATGTCACGGACAGAGGTGGACGTTATGGTTGCGCCCGTTACTTGGTGAAACGCATTGTTATCGCCTGTTATATTGTCTTTGTCGGAGGGTTCTGGGCGTAATTCTTTGAATCGGCCTGATTTTCCGACGAATTGCCCTCGAAACCAGCGTTCGTCGATTCGTGCCCCCAGGCCGGGGGTCTCGACGTGGTCTTGAAAATTGACACCACGGATGGTCTTTCCATCGGCTTCAAATCCTACAAAAGCCGTGATGCCACCCCAGAGACCAGAGCCACGGTACACAAGCACCAGGTTTTCTTCACCTGCTTCATTGCTGACCCAGAAGTGATCCGGGGCACCATTTTCATCGCGCACTTCTGTCACATATTCGTCATACCAGTCGAGCAAGTCTTGGACGGAATCATGCTGCGTGATGCCGAACGCATCTGCTACTGCCTGCCGTAAAAACAAACCGCGGTTACGTTCAACACTTTCGGCCGTAACAATGTCAATGATACCAACTAGGGTGATTGCCACAAATGTAACAGCTACCATAAAAAAAACCGTGAAAATGCGTTCTTTCAGTAAATCGGTTTTCATTATTTCTTTTTGCTCCCTTTCACACTGTTGACGGCATAGTCTGTTATCGGAGAGAACATATTCGCCAAGAGGATACAGAATTGTGCGGCGGCAGGCCACACGGAGAATGTCGTCAGTACAGGATATAGTAATCCAATGAAGGATCCATACATCCAGCGCGCCTCATTGGTTTTGGGGGCAGAGACGGGGTCCGTTGCATAAAAGAATACGGCGAATAGTACGCTGCCGGCAAATAAGGCATGTTGGGGCGCGGCGGCGATGGTTCCTGTGCTGGAGACTGCCCCTGTATAATGCAAGATTGACTGCGAAATAAGGTAACCAACAATGGCCGTTACCACGATGCGATAATTGGCAGTTTTGGTGTACAGGAGGTATAAGCCGCCAGCGATGACGAGCAGCGCGCTGGTTCCGCCTATGACACCGGCCGTGTTGCCGAGGAACAGGCTTCTCCACGGGAAGTACTCTGCCATCATTTGGGCTTCAGTCAGTGTTGCATCCAAACGCTCCTGTAACATTTCTTCCTTCCATGTCAGCCAAGATCCTGGTGTGGCCTGTGTGACGGTGTCACTTCCGAAACGATGCTCTGCTGTCCATGCAGCAAATCCGCCGGGGAAGAGTCCGCGTCCCTGCATGCCGGGTATAGCGTGGGTCCAACCGCGGGCCGTCATCCAATCGCCGAAGCTGATATAAATGAAAGCACGCCCCGTGAGGGCTGGATTGAAGACGTTTTTGCCAAAACCGCCAAAAACCATTTTGCCAAATACGATACCGAAGGCGGAACCCATGACAACGATCCACATGGGGAGTAATGGTGGTAGGCCCAAAGCGAAAAGGGTTCCGGTAACAAAGGCCGCTGAAGTACAGGGTTGTTTGTCCTTTTTCGTAAAGCTGTATTCGGCGGCAAAGGCTGTGGCATTTGCAACTACAACCATTAACAAGGATCTCCATCCATAGAAGTAAACACTGGAAATGATGATCGGCACCAGTGCGTATAGTACGCGTTGCATAGGTAATTGCCATTTGATATATGTTGCAGATTTTTTGGGCACTACGCTACCTCCCCGGTGATCTCAAGAAATCGCTCTGTTTGTGAAAAAACTAGACTTGTGAGCATATTTTATAACCGCTACAGTTTCAAACGAATTTTTACTATGGTTTTTTACAATAGTACGTGTTTTTTGTCTTGCTTACCATTCTTTCCATGACAGCATTCCTTGTTGGGAAACGAGAAAGGAATATTTTTTGATACGTGCAACATTTTTTTTGTGTTTATTGGGTATTACTTCTACGCATGCGGTTGATATTCGTGTTGTTGGCGAGGGACGAGATCAGGCCGTTCCGATAGGGCTACAGGCATTTGATTTTAGCCAAGACGAGGCCTCGGAAGTCTTTCGGGCGGTGCTGCGCGAAAACCTGAACCGCTGGGGATGGTTTCGGGTTACTGATTCTGCCCGGACGAGTTATGTTTTGCGGGGGAGTGCCCGCACCACAGCCAGATCGTTTGTCGTGCAGGTGGAGGCTGTGGATACGCGTACGGGACGTGCTGTGTACAGGCAGCGTTTTCGGGAAGATGCCCCTGAAGCACGCAGGGTCGCGTTACGGGTTGTTGATGGTGTGACCGAGGCGATTCACGGTGTTCCCGGTGTGGCCTCTACGCGTATCGCATTTATTGGCTCTGTCGATGGTCGGCAAGACCTGTACACAATCGGTGCCGATGGTCAGGACATGATGCAGTTAACGAGTGACGGCGTGCCGAGTTTTCGGCCGACATGGCACCCAAAGGAAAATGTGCTGTTCTATACATCTTTTGTGCGGGGATTCCCGGATGTGTATCGCGTGGATCTTGATGCAGGGCGTCGTTCGGTGGTTTCGCGGGAGGCGGGCATTAATGCGGGAGCATCGGTTTCGCCAGATGGACGAAGGCTGGCGCTAATTCTTTCTCGCGATGGCAACCCTGAAGTCTATATTCGAGAGAAGCGGGATGGGACTTTGACTCGGATTACGCGTACGCCACATCACGCAGAGGCAAGCCCTGTATGGAGTCCGGATGGTCGGCAACTTGCATTTGTGTCCGACATGCAGGGTGGGCCGCATGTGTTTGTGGTTTCGAGCGATGGTGGTCGTCCACAACGTATATCACGTGGTGGGAGCCAAAATGTTACCCCCGACTGGGGGCCGGATGGCCGGCTTATATACAGCAGTCGTCGTCGGGGGCGGTTTCAGCTTGTGGTCTACGATCCTCGTACCGGTGCTGAAACGGTGATTACGGATGCACCCGTGGATCACGAAAACCCATCCTGGGCACGGGATGGTAGGCATGTGGTATACGCGCGTCGCGATGGTCGTATATCAGCGTTGTACATTCTTGACACGCGAACAAACGGTCAGATACGTTTGACAACGCGCCCCGGAGATTGGTATTTTCCAACTTGGTCGAATTTATGAATGGGTAGTTAAAGAGAAAGTTAAGGAGAGCAGTACGTCATGATGAAAACAATATTGAATGTTCGTTTCGCGTTGTCGCTAGGGTTGATTTTGGTTTTGGGGCTCGGGGTTGGATGTCGTTCGCGCCAGTCGAGGCGTGGTGTGGTGAATGGAGATGATTTAGATCCCTCGCGTTGGGATGGAACGTATGCCTTGGGACCACGGGGAGAATTCGGGCAGCAAATTCAAGATGTTGCGTTCGAGAACGTACTCTTCGGTTTTGATAGCTTTCAAATTCCTGCTTCCGAGCGCCGTAAAATTCAAGAGGTGGCAGACTTTATGCTTGATAACCCCGAGGTTACGGTTTTGATTGACGGACACTGTGATGAGCGGGGAAGCCGGGAGTACAACTTATCGCTGGGAGAACACCGGGCTCTGTCTGTACGTGCTGTCCTTATTTCGATGGGTGTTTCCGGAGATCGTATTCACACCCGCAGTTTTGGTTCGGAACAACCTGTGGATCCTCGCAGCACCGAAGCGGCGTGGGCGCTTAACCGTCGAGGGGAATTTTTACTTTTCCGTCCATAGGAATCGATATTGACGATGGGGTATTTCATGCCCAGTTTGGAGTTCCCGGTAGCTCTCATCTCTGGTGGGGTCGGTTATCTGGAACTTCTTTTGCTTTTTACCGTGATGTTGATTTTATTCGGACCAGCGCGGTTACCCGCGATTGCCCGTAAACTCGGGCATTGGGTAGAGCAACTACGTAAGGCTGCACACGTATTTCAGCAGAACCTGCTTTCCATGGATGAGGATGCCATCGACGGGGATATGGGCGATGCGCTTTCAAATTCCCGCAAACAGCAGAAAGAGAAAGAGCACGATGGATCCTCACATTAAGTCCTTTGCTGCACATCTGTCAGACTTTCGGAAGTTATTGTTGCATATGTTGTTGTGTGTTGTCTTTGGCGTTGTTATTGCCACCCCGTTTGCCCCTCGCGTGTACCAATGGTTAACGGGCCCTTTCGAGCGGTCGGGGTTGGATGTGGTTTTGCGCGTGACGGAAGTTGGTGGAGGATTCAGTGTTTTTTTACGCGTAAGTCTTTGGAGTGGATTGCTACTTAGTTTGCCGTTTCTCGTTGTGCTTCTGGCCGCGTATCTTCTGCCAGCATTGTACGGGGTAGAAAAACAGTGGATTTGGAAGCTGGGTGGTGCTTCTTGTGCGTTATTTCTTTTGGGAAGTTGGATGGCATATAACTGGACGGTTCCGGTTGCCTTGCGATTCATGGTGCGCGTAGAAGACTGGATGCAGACGCCTGCCATTTTTTGGGAGGTCACGAGTTATATTCGATTTGTTATACGCTTGCTACTTGCGTTTGGCATGGCTTTTCAACTTCCTGTATTGGTAGTTATGCTCGGGTCGGCTGGTTTGGTGACGGTTTCGCAATTACGTGCTGGGCGATGCTACGCCATAACAGCACTCTTTTTTTTGGCGATGCTCATGACTCCGCCGGATCCTTTTACGATGGTGTTGATGGCCGTGCCGCTGGTTCTATTATATGAAATCACGATTGTCATTCTACAGGCGATCGTCGGGGCGGATAAAAAGGCAGGCGTGCAGGATTAACCAGATGTCGAGCGGCGGGCTTTCTCGATGCTGATTTTCTTCAACCGTATATTAGCGGGGGTTACTTCAACGCGTTCATCAGCATTGATGTAGGCAATGCAGTCTTCGAGCGACAACCGGGTGGCGGGGGTTAGAATGACATTTTCATCTGATCCGGCTGCACGTATATTGGTGAGCTGCTTCCCTTTGGCTGGGTTTACGGTTAGATCGTTTTCGCGGCAATGTTCACCGATGATTTGTCCTCGGTATACAGGTACGCCCGGTCCCAGAAATAGTTTTCCTCTGTTTTGTAGATTGAACAAGGCATATGCTATGGTGGTGCAAGTATCCATGCAAACAAGAACACCATTTTTGCGGTTGCGCATGGGGCCTACATGCGGTTTGTATCCGCAGAAAATATAGGACATGACGCCCATGCCACGCGTGTCAGACATAAACTCGGATCGATAGCCCAGGAGTCCGCGCGTGGGGACATCATACACCATGCGAACGCGATCACCCTCTTGATGCATGGATTGCATAGTCCCTTTGCGCAATCCAAGTTTCTCGATGACCGTTCCCATATACTCTTCGCTTACATCGACTGTTAACTCTTCAAACGGCTCTTGCAGTTGACCGTTTTTCTTTCGTGTGATCACTTCGGGACAGCCAACTTGGAATTCGTATCCTTCTCGACGCATTCGTTCGACAAGAATGGAGAGATGGAGTTCTCCCCGTCCTGCCACACGAAATCCTGTTCCATCCGGTAGGTCGTTAACATGTAGGGCCACATCCGATAGCGTTTCACGCATCAAGCGTTCCCGAATATGTGTTGATGTAACATAGGTTCCCTCCTTCCCGGCAAACGGGGAATTGTTCGGGAAAAATGTCATGGCAAGTGTTGGAGGATCGACAGGTAAAGCAGGTAAAGGGGAAGGATTTTCGGGGTCTGTGTAGGTGTCGCCGACCGTTACCGCATCGGTCCCCGCAATAGCAACGATTTCTCCAACACCTGCAGCGTCAATTTCCACTTTGCGACTTTCTTCGAAACGGTAAATCTTGGTGATGCGGGCAGGTACGGATTTCCCCTCCTGATTGGCGATTAGCGCATTTTGATTCATTTTTACTGTGCCGGATGTGATCTTGCCGATGCCGAGGCGTCCAAGAAATGGGGAGTAGTCAATCGTTTTAACTTGTAGTTGCAACGGGCCTTCCGCGTCTCCTTGTGGACAGGGGATGTGATCTATAATGCTGTCTAAGAGCGGCAGCATATCGCTTCCGCTTATTTCTGGCGAAAGGGATGCTATCCCATCGCGTGCCGATGCATACACGGTATGGAAATCTAGGATATCATGCGGTGCATCCAGCTTGACAAACAGGTCAAATACTTCATCTAGCACCCAGACGGGCCGTGCTGCCGGTTTGTCCATTTTGTTAATAACAACGATGATGGGTAAGTGGAGAGCTAATGCTTTTCGCAGGACAAAAAATGTTTGCGGCATTGGGCCTTCCTGGGCATCCACCAGTAAGAGTGCGCCGTCAGCCATTTGAAGTACGCGTTCAACCTGGCCGCCGAAATCGGCATGTCCGGGTGTGTCGATGATGTTGATATGGTGATCGCGATAGGCAAAAGCACCGTTTTTCGATGCGATCGTAATACCGCGCTCGCGCTCTAAATCCATAGAGTCCATCAGGCGCTCAGCTACGCTCTGGTTTTCCCGAAACATGCCACTTTGTTTGAAAAGCTGATCGACGAGAGTGGTTTTTCCGTGATCAACATGGGCGATAATCGCTACATTGCGAATACGTTGTGTTTGTAAAATCAAGTTGTGTCCCTGGATGTTCTCATTTCAAAATCGGAGGTATGTATCATGAAGCTAGGCATGTGCGCAAGCTGACATTGCGATCTTGAGATTGTTTCTGGCGCAAAGAATGGGTAATGTTGCGGCATGAAAATACTGGTAACAGCAGGACCTACGCGCGAACACTTGGATCCCGTGCGGTTTTTAAGTAATCGTTCAACGGGGAAAATGGGGTATGCCATAGCTGATGTGGCCAGGCTTCGAGGTCACGATGTGCAGCTTATAAGCGGGCCTGTGTCAATTTCGTCACCGGCGAGTATCGTATGTAGCCGGATTACAACTGCCCAAGAGATGCATGATCTCGTGCTGGAACAACTTCCGGATATGGATGTCTTGGTTATGTGTGCAGCGGTGGCTGATTGGCGTCCATGTGAAGTTTCGCGCCATAAGTTGAAGAAAAATGCGATGCAGTCGACATTGCCGTTGGTGCGAACGGCGGATATTTTAGAAGCGGTTCAGCGGATACGGCGTCCCGAACAAATCATCGTTGGATTTGCTGCCGAAACGCATGATATACTTTCGTATGCGCGTGATAAACTGGACCGCAAGGGCATGGACTTAATTGTCGCGAATGACGTGAGCCGATCAGATGCTGGATTTGGTGCCGACTCTAATGCTGTCACGCTCATCGATAAAACGGGGGCAATATGCGAACTGCCTCTGCAATCCAAACACGAGGTTGCCAAGAAAATACTGGATTGGGTTGAATTACATGCCCAGAAGATTCATGCTAATGCATCGTTGCGTTAGCCTTGGGGATGGTGGGATTTTGCAAGTATTTTTCTGGTTTCTTGTCCTGTAAGGATTTTCATAAAAGTTTATACTTGCATCGTGATGCTTCTTTCGCGTAAAGTAAATATCTTTTTGGAGGGATGAATTATGGCAAGAGTTTGTGAAATGTGCGGTAAAGGCCCCGTGTCGGGTAATCGGATAATCCGTAAGGGTTTGCGTAAAAGCAAAGGTGGCATTGGTTTACATACGACGGGCATTACACGTAGGCGTTTTTTGCCAAACATACAGCGTGTCCGGGCGATTGTGGATGGTGTGTCGCGGAGGGTTAATGTTTGCGCATCGTGTATACGCGCCGGTAAAATTGTGAAGCCGACCAGCTTGTAAGAGTGTTATTTCTGTCAGGAACGTTTTAAGTTTTTGATAAGCCGAGGTTTGTTCGGAGGCATAGGTAATGGGGGAAATTCCCGAATTGGAAGACGAGATCAAAGATACCGACATTGTCTTTGACTGTCCGCATTGTAGTAAAAGTCTAGCAATTGACTACCGTGGTGCTGGCCTCACCATTACTTGTTCGGATTGCGGGAATGATATAGAAGTTCCAATTCCAGAGGGTATGGAGCTTGCAGATGTTGATAGTTCGTCAGAGGATCAAGAACTCCGTGTGATACATTTACGTCGGTCTTTACATCACGCGCAGGAGCGTATTCTCGGGCTTGAAAATGCTGTTGAAGATCTGTTACAGCGTCGAGATGAGCTTGAACGTGAACAAACCCAGCAGCGTTGGCAACGTGCTGCGGTGGATGAGCGCCTTGGTTTGATGGAATCGGCCTTGCAGGCGTTAACAGATTCGTTTCGCCAGTTGACCGAAGCTGTACAGGGTGAAGACGTTGGGAAGCAGAAGTCCTGAACCATGAAGATAGCATTGATCGGTCTCCCGCAAGCAGGGAAAAAGACATTATTTTCCTTGTTGACCGGACGCGTGGTTTCTGAAGCACGAAAGCCAGGAGAAGTCGTTGAGGGGATTGCCCCGATTCGTGATGCGCGGGTGGATCAGTTGCATGCTTTGTTTTCCTCCAAGCGTACCGTTTACGCCGACAATCATTTTGTATTATGTCCGGATGCTGTATCTGGAGGTGCGTCGCGCGCATGGTTAGATGCTGCTCGCCGTTGCGATTTATTGTGTTTGGTTGTGCGTTCTTTTGACTCTGATCAGGTATACCACCCGACAGGGAGCGTCAATGTGGACCGAGACGAAGAAGAATTACGTACAGAATTGCTTTTTGCTGATATGGAACTCGTTGAAAAGCGCTTGGCGCGTCTTGAAAAAGAGGCTAAGGCGGGCCTTTCGACGCAACAGAAGCTGGAGCAATCTACGCTACAGGCCTGTATGCAGCAATTGGAAGCAGGCGTGGTGTTGCGCGATGCTGAACTTGGACAGGATGGATTAAACGCCATTCGGAGTTTGGGATTGCTGACGATGTTGCCAGTCTTGGTTGTGGAAAATGTTTCCGAGGGGCGGACAGAGGGCGAAAATGGGCGGTTAGCTGTCTCTTGTCTGATTGAACAGGAAATTGCATCCATGGAAGATGCATCAGAGCGCACGGAATTTCTCGAGAGTCTGGGGCTTTGTGAAAGTGGGTTAGATCGTTTTAATGCGGCTGCTTATGATGCCCAGGGGTTGATGTCATTTTATACGGCGGGAAAAGATGAGTGCCGTGCCTGGACGATTCGAAAAGGGTCGCCAGCGCCCGTGGCAGGTGGGAAAATCCATAGTGACATTGAACGTGGGTTTATCCGCGTTGAGGTGATTAAGTATGACGATTTGATGGCGACCGGTTCTGAAGCGGCAGCGAAAGAACAGGGCAAGATGCTCACCAAGGGACGTGACTATGTTCTGGAAGATGGTGATGTGTGCCATTTTCTCTTTAATGTGTGACCTTCGTGACGTTTTAACGCCTCGTTGGCACCCCAAATTGCTGTTTCCTATATCCCAAGAGGCTTTGCATTTTATGCAATCATTTTATAAATTGTGCCAGAAAAGTTTTCGTTTCTCCTCAACTGAAAGATAGATATTATGGATGATTCGCATATATCAGCGGCACAGGAAGATTATCTTGAGGCGATCATGACATTAGAGGCTGAGCAGGGGCGGGCACGTGTGCGTGATCTAGCGCTAAAGCTCGGTGTTCACAAATCTACCGTAACCGCTGCGCTGAAAATGCTAACCGATAAAGGGTTGATTGATTATGAACCGTACGGACGAATCGAGCTAAAGGAGGCTGGCCGGCGCGCAGCACAACGAGTGGCGGGGCGGCATGATTTATTAAGCCGCTTCTTGCGAGATGTACTGCTTCTTGCCGATGACGTGGCAGATGCTAATGCCTGTCGTATGGAACATGTGATGGATCCCGTCTTGCTGAAACGTATTGAACAGTTTTATGCCTACTTGCATGCGCGTGAAGTCGAGGATTACAAAGGGTTTTCTGGTTTCCGGGCATATTTGCAAAAGCAGTAAAAGTGGGTGTTCTTGCGTAGGTAATTGTGTGTCGCCGCATCGTGCGCATTTTTTACGAAACGAGAACGAGGTGAAACGTGAATATGATTCTGGCTTCTCAATCGCCTCGTCGTCGCCGGTTGTTCGCAACGCTAGGTTTTCCTTTTCGGTGTATGCACCCGATGGTCGACGAATTGTCTAGCGGCATGTTGCCTCGCGACTTGGTGCAGGAAAATGCTTTACGCAAATGGCGCTGGTGTTGCGAGCGGGAACCGGATGCTTTGATTTTGACGGCGGATACAGCGGTAGAAATTGATGGAGAGATACTAGGCAAGCCACGTAGCCGTGCTGAGGCAGAAATGATGCTGCACCGTGAGTCAGGAAGGTTGCAGGCTGTACATACCGGATATGTGTTGGCTCGCGCGGAGGAAGGCGATCCGCCGGTTGCATCATGTGGTGTCGTGACATCTTGGGTTACGTTCAAACGGCTTTCCGCTGAAGATATTCGTGTGTATCTTGATCGTGTGCAGCCATATGATCGTGCTGGAGCTTATGACATTGATGAGAGCGGGGATTTACTTGTCGAATCTTATACAGGGTCGCGGACGAACGTTATGGGGTTGCCTTTGGAGCGAATCCAGGAGCTTTTGTTTTGCAAAAAATTACTTCCATAGCGCCCTTTTGGTTAGCCCCGATGGCCGGATATACCGACCAGGCCATGCGTAAGGTTTTTCGTCGTTTTGGCACGGGTTTGTTTTATACCGAGGTGACAGTTGCCCAAGGGATTATCAGAAATGCGGTCCCCTCATGGCATTTGCTCGCCTGTGATCGTGATGAGCAACCTGTTGCGGGGCATATCTATGGTGCTGATCCAGCAGCCATGGCAGCGGCAGCGCAAATGATGGAGGCAAAAGGTTGTTTTGCTGCAATCGATATCAATTGCGGGTGCCCCGTGCGCAAAATAGTTTCCAAGGGCGCCGGGGCAGCTTTGATTCGTGATCCCATGCAAATAGGAGCTATTGTAGAAGCGGTTACATCCGCGGTAACTATACCGGTTACGGTTAAAACACGGATAGGTTATGACTTTGGCAAAGTGCAGATCATGGAGAT
Source organism: Kiritimatiellia bacterium (assembly GCA_007129405.1). Classification (GTDB taxonomy): domain Bacteria; phylum Verrucomicrobiota; class Kiritimatiellia; order UBA8416; family UBA8416; genus T3Sed10-140. Next base: position 22,839 of record SKVN01000054.1, on the reverse strand, counting down.
ACTGAAGCATGTGGAGAATAGCGGCGCGGCGGGATTGGTCATTCATGGTCGATATGCCGATCAGCACCACAAGGGGAATGCAGACTGGAATTTAATCGCTACCGTAAAAGAGCGTGCTTCGGTTCCTATTATTGGGAATGGGGGTATAAAAACAGCGGAACAGGCCGTCGATGCCTTGCACACGTATGGTGTTGATGCGGTTATGGTGGCGCGTGGGGCTGTGGGTAATCCCTGGATTTTGTCAGATGCAGAAACTCTGTTGCATAATGACGTTATTCCAGATCGTGACTATGCGGACCTACGGGAAGTCGTCCATCTGCACTTGGACGCCTTGCTTGCTTTAAAACAGAAAGGAAGGCTATGGCGGCGCAGGACCTTGGTAGACGCTGATCGGGCTGCGGCTCTGCAATTTCGTTGTCATTTGATTCAATATCTGGCAGGGCTCGAGCACTGGGCTGACATGCGGCGTCGATTCAGTACCCTCTCTTCGTGTGATGAAGTGCGTGCCATGGTAGATACAGTGATAGCCCGGCAAACGCGCCCTTGGTCAGAACTGTATCCATTGCGCGGTTCATAGTGCATGGACAACGAGTTGGGCGTTTTACAGATCTTGTGTCTCGCGAATTCGATGGTATAATCAAGCAGAGTTTCAAAATGGTATTTGTATGTAAAGTTTTTGCATTGTAAGGATTTTTTCCTTTGGACGATTCACAAAAAAGGTATAGGGGAGGTTTAGGATGAAGCACATGTTTGTATTGCTTGCTGCCGTAGGCGCATTGATGTTGCAAGATGTTTACGCCGAAGTAATCAAATCAAGTATTTCTATACATTCTGCCGTAAAGACGTTCAAACCCGGTGCTGCGATACCGATTGCGCTTCGGATAGAAGTCCCCGAAGGTTGGTATACATATGCGGAAGACCCTGGTGATGCCGGAATGCCTCCTGATATAAGGTTTCACGCCCCGGAAGGTGTTGAAATAGGGGAGTGGAAGTTTCCTCCGCACAAGACGTTTGCCGATTCTGTAGGTACATATTATGGATTTACAGAAGAAGTAGTTTTGCTGAACGTAATTACCATACCGCAGGAAATTCCCGAGAACGTGCAGTTTAAGGGCGTTTTTCGGGTTTTTTGGATGATCTGCAAGGACTTGTGTTTACCATTTCATGACCGCGTGACTTTGATGCTGCCGCAGGCACCTGAGGGTGAGCAGCTCCAGGAAGCAGAAGGGTGGGATGAACTACTCCAGGCGGGCGGATGGAGTAAAGAAGAGAATGCGGACTAAGTTCGCAAACAAAACCAAGGAGGAGTACAGATGGCGTTAACAAAATTGAAACGCATAGTTGTAGCTAGTATGGTCGTTGGCGCATTTCATGCGGGAGTTGCGACTGCCGCAGTTGAGACAGGGGCAGCCGCTCCCGATTTCACGTTAACAGATGTCCAGGGGAACAAGCACACATTGCATGATCATCTGGGCAGCATTATTGTGTTGGAATGGACCAACTATGATTGTCCATTTGTTCGAAAATTCTACAATCCCGGTGTTATGCAGGCGATGCAAAGCGAGATGGCAGAGAACGGTGTTGTTTGGTTGACGATTTGTTCGTCTGCGCCCGGAACGCAGGGAAACTTTACGCAAGAAGTTTGGAAGCAACGTATTGAAGCCTGGAATGTGGTAGCCCCTGTTTTGCTCGATGAGAGTGGTGATGTGGGACGGACGTATGGAGCTCGTGTAACGCCCCATATGTATGTCATCGATTCAGAGGGTCGTATTGCCTATCAGGGAGCCATCGATAGCATACGCTCTGTCAATCCGGATGATATTGAGAAGGCGGATAATTATGTCAAGGCTGCCGTACATGCCTTGCTGGCAGGCGAAGACGTAGAAAATACGCATACAACGCCTTATGGTTGTACCGTGAAATACGAATAATCTCAAAAGTTCTTACATAGAAAGGGCTTGGTCATTTTGTGGCCAAGCCTTTTTTGTTACTTATCGCTGTTTCTGAGGTCAAGTCTCTGCGCCTTTGTATTTCGATGGCAGCGGCTAGGACTCGTAGTCGGATACGTGCCTTTCTGTGACACGCGTTTTGAGAAATTCAACGACTTTCTGGTGCTCTGGGTGTACTTGATATGCACGCAGATCATCCCAGGCTTCAAACTCAGAATACAGTGATATATCGGCCATGGGGCCGCTTGGATTCTCGGGAACACCTACGACGAGTCGCTTGATGCCGAGGACGCGTTCCGGGAGTGACTCCAGTGCTTTTCGGATAGATGAAATGTCTTCCTGCTGTTTTACTTTCCACAATACAATGTGCGTGATCATATGTTGCTCCTTTCTAGGGTATCCCATTGTGTGTATGGGTTATATGCCAAGGAAAGATTGAAGTAGCGCGGATCACCCGTTACTTCGCGGTGTATGAACGCGGGGAGCGTAATCGATTCCGTTTCTGCTTCAAGTTCAATCTCAGCTATACAAAGCCCCGTATTCGCGCCATGAAATACATCTACCTCCCATCGGCGGTTTTCGTGATTATACAGATAGCGTGTTTTGTGAATGGGGGTATGGTCACAAAGCCGTATGATCTCTTGTGCTTCAGTGACGGGGATCTGATATTCAAACTCTTGACGTGCGAAATGTCCCGTCTCAGTCGGCCCTTTGATGGCAAGATGTGCAACTGGAGTACAATTGCATTTTTCCGTAATTCGCACACGCACGGATCTTGTTGGATTGGATTGCAGATAGGCCTGCCGTATTTCCATTGGGCTGTGAACAGCAGTTGGTATCTCGGAGATCAGGAATTTACGTTCAATTTCAAGCGGCATGCATGTGCAGTAGTAAGTCTGTTTCCAAAAACCGATGTGAAATATTAATTGTCAAGCGTCCGATGCGGACAGTCATTTTTGCCTTCATACAGTAAGCTGCACACAGGGATATCCATATATTGTGCAATCCGGTCTAGGTTTTTGACCGAAGGAAAACGCAGACCTCGCTCCCATTGGCTAACCACAGATACCGAAACATCCAGATCGTGAGAAACACGTTTAAGGGGCAACCCTTCTGCACGACGCCACAAGCGCAGCCGTTTTCCGAATCGTTCTGCCGTTGATAACTCTAACCTCTCTTTTTTAGTTCTACTCGTTGAAAATGTCATGGTTGTTTTGTAACTCCTTTCTATACACATAATGTATTATACAATGTGTATATTTTATGCCAGCACTTTTTTACAAGAAACAAAAAGGCATCCATTATTTTTTTTTGAATTGGAGCGTTGCCATTTGAACTGCAATGTTCCGTGCGCGAAGGGATATATCCATCCATCGCCCAATAAAATGTCCGATGGCAACAATACTTTGATCTGACATGTGCTGGTGCCGTTTTGCGCTTGTAAGGGGCAGTGGTTTGCGGAGTCTTTGTAATACTTGCAGGAAATGTAGCGTATCTGGGGTCACGCAATATGCTTCAAGGTTTCGTTTGGTATTGCAGGGGGGGCAGACAACGCCTCCAGCTTTGGAGGATAATAGTGGAATGGTCGTCGGGGAACAATGGCAGATCGTGCAGTGTTTAAGTTGCGGGGCCGTGCCATGTAGAGCCAGAAGCTGGAGTTCAAACCAAAGCATCAGATGTATAAAGGGGGGGTGATCCAGAGCCTGCAGCGCCAGCAAAAGTTTCTGGTAGAGAGCGGAATTTTTTACAAATGGAAATGTTCCGTTTCCCGCGAGAAGGCAGAAGTAGCTCAACAGTGCTGTTTCTTGCCATTTACCTCTTAGGGATAATCGGGATTCAAGGGCGACGCAGTCTTTAAAGGTATGTAGTCCGTTCGATTCACGTTCGTAGAAAAGTAGTTCGCAAAGGTAGCCTAGGTCGTACTGTCCGCCGCCAATGCGCTTAGGTCGTTGTGCCCCCTTGATTGCTGTACTTATTTTGCCATATTCCGGAGTCAGCCACGTAACGATATGAGAGGTTCCTCCATACGTTGCAATGCGAATGGGTATGGCTTCCGTCTTTGCGATCATGCTGATTGCTTTCTGGTGGTTGTAACCCCCACACGGTCACAGACGGTTTGTAGCGGGCAATCATGGCAGTTGGGGTTACGAGGCGTACAGCGTGTCTGTCCAAAGGCAACAATAAAGCGATTCCAGCCTTTCCAGTAGCGTTTGGGCAAACATTCTCGCAATGCCATCTCTGTTTCATGTGGTGTTTTGGTTTTCAATAACCCCAGACGGTTGCAGATTCGATGCACGTGAATGTCAACGCATATACCGTAGTCATTAAAAGCTGCCGTAACCACCAGATTTGCTGTTTTCCGTCCAACGCCTGGTAGTTTGCAAAGTTCATCGACGGTTTTCGGCACCTCGCCGTCGTATTGGTCTAGAAGCACTTGTGCCAACTCTTTCAGGTATTTGGCCTTTGTGCGATAAAAACCCACCGGGAAGATCCATTCTGTTACGTTTTCGATGGATGCTGCTGCTAGATCTTCCGGCGTTGCAATATGAGAGAAAAGGTGCTTTACGACGGCAGATGTTGTTTCATCTTTTGTTCGCGCACTGAGTATCGTTGCAACCAGAATTCGGAATGGTGTTCCAGACTGCACCCGCATGAATTCGATGACGGGAGCATGTTGCGCCTCCGCATAGTGCTTTTTGAGTTTGCGGTTGACAAAAGGAATATCGGCTACCTTCATGCCACCGTTTCCGTGGCCTGGAGTTCCGCTATAATTTGTTCTGCCGCCAGTCCTGGGTCTGAGGCCTCGAGAATGGGACGTCCAACAACGATGTAGGAGGATCCATCTGCGGCAGCCATCGTTGGTGTCGCAATGCGTTTTTGGTCGCCTGCCGCTGCACCGGCAGGTCGGATGCCTGGGGTAATGAGAATGGGGTCGCTGCCAAGTTCCGCGCGGAAGCTACGGGTTTCGAGCGGGGAACATACCAAACCTTGGAGTCCGCTTTCGACTGCCAGTTTACCTAGGGCAAGAATGTGGTCCCGCAATTCGCGCTTTACGCCGATGGTTTCCAAATCGGTTTGATCCAGGCTGGTCAAGACGGTTACGGCTACGATATCCAGTTGGTTCTTACTGGCTTCAGCGGCAGCTTCCAGCATGGCTCGTCCTCCACAAGCATGAACGGTTAAAATGTCCACACCTAAGTTTGAGGCACTAGTGACGGCACGCGCAACCGTGCGCGGAATGTCGTGTAATTTCAGATCCAGAAATACTTTTTTGCCTGCATCTTTAAGAAAGGTGAGGGCGGCGGGGCCAGCCGCTGTATACAATTCCAGCCCGACTTTGTAAAAGGAAACGCTGTCGGGAAGTTGTTTTACAACATCAGGAATCTGGTTTGCGTTGGGGACATCCAACGCGACGATTAACGCTGTGCTCATCTAAAATCCTTTCAATATGGAGTTGGTAGACATTCTAGTGGATTCCGGCGTTACGTGTCGAGTGTCGGTTGGCACCATTATTCTGTCTGAAAAAAGTTGCAGAGAAAGTTGATGGCTTGTAACCGATTCCAAAAATGTAACATAAACCTCCCTGACACAATGGGGGCTATGCATCATGGTTTGTCTCTCGTGTTAGTTGCGCAGTGATGGCGGGATGATTTGAATCTTGCGCTGCTCCGGTTTGTTTCCCCGTGCAATGGTGACGCGCCACGTTTGAAGAGGTAGGAGGTTGCCTGCGCGTTCGGCCCACTCGATTACGGTAATGGCATTTGTCTCCCAACAGGTGTTAAGATCCAGCATATCAACATCATCGGGTGTCATGAGTCGATAGAGATCGATGTGGTGTATAGGAGATAGGTTCCCTCTATATGTGTGCTGAATGGTATAGGTTGGGCTGCTGACAGGCGTGTGAACCCCCAGTGCCAATGCGAGTCCTTTTGCAAAAATGGTTTTTCCGGCACCTAAATCTCCAAAAAGTGCCACAACGTCTCCCGGATGAAGCTGTTGTGCCAATGCCGTGGCGATGGCGAGGGTTTCGTCGGGCGAGTGAGAAATGGTTGTGTTCATGGCTACGGAAAGATGGGTGCAAGTGCTGTGCGCAGTTCGGCTTCCAGATCGCGTTGTTTGTAGCGCGCTAACCGTTCGCGTTGCGCTGTTATTACGCCGTCTCGTAATGCTGCGTCTTGGTGTAGACGAAAGATGGCTTCGGCGGCAATATCAAAACGTCGTTCTGTAAGCAATATGCCAGAATGATCCAGTGTTTCCGGCACGGCTGCATCCGCCATCGCGACGATAGGCACGTCATACATCATGCTTTCCATAAGGGGAATGCAAAATCCTTCGTGCTCACTCATGCAGAGAAAAACGTGAGCTGACTTGTAGTACGCATGTAGATCGGCTTGTGAAACCGATCCTGTAAATTCTACATGAGCCAATTGCCATTCTTTGCACATAGCCAGAAGCATTGCATGATAGCGCTCATTGCCAGCCTTGGAGCCGATGAGGGTTAAACGGCACTGTGGTGTAATGTTTTTTTGCAGCCAGGCGAAGACGCGCAGCACATCTTCAATTTTCTTGTTGGGCGTGCAGCGTCCCACAAAGATGGTGTTCAGGAGTCCATCGCTACGCCGTTCCATGAGCCGAGTCGTCGGGGGGGTACGCATGAGATCCGTATCGATCACAATGGGTAATATTTGTACGCCTGTGTATCCCATGCCTTCCATTTCGGTGGCGTTGAAAGCGCTGTCTGCCATATTGACGGTAGCTTTGCCAGCCAAAGATGCAACCTGCTCTCGCCCGCGCTGGAGGTGGGCTGCAATTTGTGGATTTGTAAATTGAAAGTAATGTGCGGGCGTAACGTTATGGTAGAGGATTGCTTTCCGGCATGATAGGGATTCGAATACACTATTGGCGACAGACCCAATAGATAGATGCAGCAGCACGATATCATCAGAAGTGATTTCTGCCGTTGCCGAATGAATGTCTTTTATTTCTCCTCGTCGATCGCGGCTGGTATTGGCGGGATCACAATAGATTTCGGATGTATAGCCCCACTGCCGAAAAATTTTGCGAAAGAGGTTTGCTTCGTTGCTAATGGCATCATGCCAGGCAAATCCCGCGGTGAATTGGTGTATAGCTGCCATTAGTTTTATTCTCCGACGTCTTTGTTGGTTTCGGAGGACGAGCCCTCCCGGTCTTCCGTGTCGTCTTTACGTTGATCATCTCTTGTGGTGTCGTTGATAGGTTGATCGTTCGATGATTTCTCTTTAGAAGACGCACTTGTTTGGATGTCTTCTGGTTTTGATTTCGTTTGGGCTTGGGATTCCAGCCAATCTTGGGGATCTATTCCGATACTTTCCAATTGCGCCCATGCACGATTGTCTGGTGTTGCGTCGCCAAGTACACTTTCTTTCCAGTATTGCTTGGCGCGTTCCTTATCGCCCTTCGCTGCGTACACATCGCCAAAGTGTAAAATGATTTCAGGATCCGACCCCAGTTGTTCGCGTGCCAGTTCGAGATATGTTAGAGCCTTTTCGTATTCTCCTTTACGGTAATATATCCAACCAAGTGTATCGAGGTAGGCACCATTTTCCGGTTCCATTTCAAGTGAACGTTGGCTCAATGCATAGGCTTCATCCAGATTTTTATCTAGTTCTGCCCACATGTAAGCGAGAAAATTCATTGCGAGATGACTGTCAGGATGTTTTTCAAGCACGGTTTGGAGTGTTTGTGCTGCATCATCAAATCGTTTTAAGCGCTCTTGGGCGGCGGCCATCGCAATAAGCAGGTTCTTGCCCATGTTCTCTGATGCCAAGTCTGGTTTTTCGTACAGATCCTCTTGCTTTGCGATGCGAACGGCATTCTCGTAGGCAAGTAAGGCCTCTTCGTACTGTCCTTCCTCCGCGTATAAACCTCCCAAGGCAAATGGAAAGGAAACCAGATTAGGGAATAATTCATTTCCTGTGTGCATGATGCGTATGGCTTCTTCTGCATCCTCTTTTTCTATCAGTATGGCGCCGAGTCGGAGATAGGCGGCTGCAGGGGCACGAGGATGTTCAATGGTACGATAAAAAGCGGCAAGAGCGTCAGATATGGCATTTCTGGCAATGTGAAGCTCCCCGACCATATATTCAAGTTCAGCGCGATCATCTTCGCTCCATTGCGCAAGTAATTCCAAGCCATGAATGGCACGTTTGAGTTCACCTTTGGAAATGAAGCGTCGTACTTGCTGGTGTAGGTAGTCCGTAAGACTTTCTGGTGCGTCAGCATGCGTATATCCTTTTGCAAGCACTTCCAAAGCCTTTTCATCTTGCGCCCGGGCAAAATACATGTCTCCCAGAGCAAGGTAAAGGGTGGTGTTCGTAGGTTGGTGCCCGAGAGCTTTGTGAAACAATGTGGCAGCTTTTTCCATTTGGAAGGCCAGTTGATATAATGCACCAAGATCAATCTGGCGTATGGGATCGTCTGGATTGGCCGCATAAGAAGACTCCATCGCTGCGATGCTGTCGGCGAGATCCCCCCTGCGCATGCCTCCAACCGCGATGCGGGAGTAGACCGTATGGCTTCCGGGGGTTCTTTCGGCAGCGGCACGAAAATAGGGCAAGGCATTTGTCGAGCCTTGATTATCCTCATCTTCAACCAGGCGACCGTACAAAAAAAATGCCAATGCTTCTACTAACGCGGTTTCTGTAGAAGAAAAGACGGCAGGCTCCACTGCGGCGGAGTCTGCCGTCTGATACGAAACCGTACGGCATCCGGCAACGATCATTGCTGCAACCATCAATAGTAGCAGGCCTGACCGCATGATCTACCTCCCGGTTTATTTCTTCTTGTGACGATCAGCACGTACGCGCTTGCGATATTTGTGCTTTGTCATTTTTTTGCGACGCTTCTTCTTAATTGAACCCACGTTTTCCTCCTGATCCACGAAATCCCAGCTAGGCTATCACCTTGTTCAAGGGAATTTCAACTATACCTTCGGCTCCCGCCGATTTCAAGCGCGGGATGATTTCCCGGACAACGGCTTCATCAATAACGGTTTCAACCGCACTCCAATCGCTCGTTTGCAGCGGACTGATTGTGGGCGCATGCAATGACGGCAAGATTTCCGTGATAGCATTAAGCCCGTCGGTTTTGACGTTAAGCTTTAAGAGAACTTTGGCCTCAGCGGCAAGTGCCCCTGCAAGTAGCAGCATGAGCTGATCGATCTTGGCTTTTTTATCGGGATCGGCCACGGCCTTGCGGCTCGCGATCAGTCTTGTAGTTGAAGATATTACGGTATCAACAATGCGGAGTTTATTGGCTCGTAGGGAAGATCCTGTTTCTGTCAGTTCCACAATGGCGTCCACCAATTCGGGGGCTTTGACTTCGGTGGCACCCCAGGAGAATTCGACATCAGCGGTTACGCCATTGTCTGCCAGGTATTTCTTGGTAAGGCCAACGGCTTCAGTAGCAATACGTTTTCCTTCAAGATCTTTGACGGATTGGATCGGCGAACTTTCGGGCACTGCAAGAACCCAGCGAACAGGGCGAAATCCTTGTTTGCCATAGATGAGTTCTCCGATTTCGACTACATCAGAGCCGTTTTCCACGATCCAGTCGTGTCCGGTGATGCCGCAGTCCAGCATACCCAGCTCGACATATCGGCTGATTTCCTGAGCCCGTATCAAACGAGCTTCGATTTGCTCATCATCAACAGAAGGGATATAGGAACGCGAACCGGAGGAAATGTGAAATCCGGCTTTTCGCATCATCGAATATGTGGCTTCTTGTAGGCTGCCTTTGGGAAGGCCCAGTATAATTTTTGTCACAACAATGTCTCCCTGGTTTCAATCGATTGTTCTTTGGCGATACATGCATTTTTGCGCATGCAATATGTCCCTGACGGGATATAACAACACTTCACGCCTGAAAAACGGGAAGCAGGCATTATAGGCTTGTGCATGCACGGGTCAAAGCAAAAATGACACAACCTGAAAAAAAACCCGGGCATTGCTGCCCGGGTTTTTCGTGGTTGGATTTGTTAGTCGTATCTTTACATGTCGGAGAGCCTGGTGAGCATCTCGAATTTTTCGGTTACGAATTTGTCTGCTTTGTCGAGCAGGATTTTCGCATTTTCAGGTTTGCTCTTGGTCAAGATCCGGAAGCGGTTTTCCTTGAGCGCAAAGTCGCTGAACGTTTGCGTTGGCGCTTTGGAATCGAGTACGAGCGGGTTTTTGCCTTCTTCCTTGAGCATCGGGTTGTAGCGATACAGCGGGAAGTGACCGGATGCCACAGCATCTTTTTGATTTTCGAGACCATTGGTCATGTCGATGCCTTGTGCAATACAGTGCGAGTAGGCAATAATGATGGACGGTCCATCATACGCTTCGGCCTCGGTAAAGGCTTTGATTACCTGATTCGGGTTGGCTCCCAATGACACCTGGGCGACATAGATGTTGCCGTAGGTCATGGAAATCATGCCCAAATCTTTCTTGTTGGCTGGTTTGCCGGATGCGGCAAACTTGGCTACGGCACCCATGGGTGTTGCTTTGGAAGCTTGTCCACCGGTGTTGGAGTAGACTTCCGTGTCGAGCACGAGGACGTTGATGTTGCGGCCGGAGGCGAGCACATGGTCGAGACCGCCGTAGCCGATGTCGTAGGCCCAGCCGTCACCCCCGAGCACCCAGACGGATTTTTTGACGAGGTAATCGGCCACGGAGAGCAGGCGAGCGCATTCGGCGCAGTCCGCACATCCGGATAGGATTTGCTTGAGCTCAGTAATGCGTGCGCGCTGTTCCTCGATACCTGCCTGTGTGGATTGATCGGCTTCAACGATAGCTTGCAGCAATTCCGGATTCTTGTGTTCGCAATTGCATTCATCTTTCTGAAGACGCGCGATAAGTTCAAGGGCATAGCCATTGAATTTCTCGACAGCCAGACGCATACCGAAGCCAAATTCGGCATTGTCTTCGAACAGGGAGTTTGACCAGACTGGTCCGAGTCCATCGGCACGCGTTGCATATGGCGTAGTTGGCAAGTTGCCACCATAAATGGAGGAACAGCCCGTTGCGTTGGCAATCATCAAACGGTCACCATAGAGCTGGCTGAGCAGTTTTACATAGGCTGTTTCGCCGCAACCTGTGCAAGCACCCGAGAATTCAAACAGTGCCTGACAGAATTGGCTACCCTTGATGGTATCCTTTTTATAGAGCGCGGGGTCTGTTTCCGGCAAGTTGAGGAAGAATTCCCAGTTGGCTTTTTCCTGTTCACGAATCGGAAGTTGTTCGGTCATCATGATGGCTTTTTTGCCTGTGGGTTCTTTGGTTTGCGGATCACGTTCGAGCGCGGGACAGCGCTGTACGCAAGCACCGCAACCCGTGCAATCTTCGGGTGCAACCTGGATGGTATATTTCATGCCGGCAAATTCCTTGCCTTTGGCATCCATGCTCTTGAACGTTTCGGGAGCACCATCAAGCGCTTCCGGACCGTATGCCTTCATGCGAATGGAGGCGTGCGGGCAAACGAGTGAGCACTGTCCGCATTGGATACAGAGATCTGCATGCCATTCGGGAATTTCCGTGGCGATATTCCGTTTTTCGTATTTGGTTGTGGCGGTTGGCCAGGTTCCGTCTGCCGGTATGGCACTTACGGGCAGATGGTCGCCACGTTGCGCCATGATCTCGGCGGTTACGTTGAGCACGAACTCCGGGGCATCTGTTATGACTACGGGTGGCTTACGCCGTTTGCCTGCTGGCTTAGACGGTACAGTTACCTGCTCCATTTGGGCAACAGCGGCATCGACAGCGGCAAAGTTCATGTTTACAACGTCATCGCCTTTGCGCCCGTATGTCTTTTTGATGGCTTTTTTGAGGGCGGCAATGGCTTCGTCCTGCGGGAGTACGCCGGAGATGGCGAAGAAGCAGGTTTGCATAATGGTATTGATGCGGGCACCCAATCCGAGTTCATGTGCCAGTTTGATGGCATCAATGACATAGAATTTAATTTTCTTGTCGATGATTTGCTGCTCAATTTCATCTGGCATATGCTGCCAGACTTCATCCGCGGAGTAGGGGCTGGCGAGCAGGAATACGGCACCTTCTTTGGCATTTGCCAGCATCTCGTATTTCTCGAGGAAGGCAAAGTTGTGGCAAGCCACGAAGTCTGCCTTTGTGCAGAGGTAGGGGCTACGGATCAATTCCGGTCCGAAACGCAAGTGCGAAACGGTCATGGCACCGGATTTTTTCGAGTCATATACGAAGTATCCTTGCGCGTAGTTGTCGGTTTCTTCTCCAATAATCTTGATGGAGTTCTTGTTAGCACCGACGGTGCCATCAGCACCGAGTCCATAGAACATGCATTCGATCCGTTTCCCGGATTCAACTGTCCATGTTGGATCGTATGGAATATGTGTGTTGGTTACGTCGTCGATGATGCCAACGGTGAAGTGATTTTTGGGCTTTTTCTGCGACAGGTTGTCGAAGATACCCTTGACCATGGCCGGTGTGAATTCTTTGGAGCCGAGACCATAGCGTCCGCCAACGATGACGGGATATCCTTTGCCAGCATATTCGCCTTCTTCCATCATTTCGCCGATGGCGGTACGCACGTCCGCATAGAGAGGTTCACCGAGTGAACCGGGTTCTTTGGTGCGATCCATAACGGCAATGCTTTTCACACTGGCGGGTAATGCTTTCACAAATGCCTTGGCATCGAAGGGACGGAATAGACGAACTTTAAGTACGCCGACTTTTTCGCCTTTGGCGACAAGATCTTCCACGGTCTCATGGACGGTCTCCACGCCGGATCCCATGATGATGATGACTTTTTCTGCCTGGGGATGACCTTCGTAATCGAAGAGGTGATATTGGCGGCCCGTGAGTTTGGCAAAGCGATCCATGTATTCCTGCACAATACCAGGTGTGGCTGCGTAATATGTATTAACCGTTTCACGGCCTTGGAAGTATACGTCCGGATTTTGGGCCGTACCACGCATGGTCGGGTGATCGGGGGAGAGCGCACGCTGACGGTGCGCGAACACGAGCTCGTCATCGATCATTTGACGGATGGTTTCGTGTGAGACTTCATCGATTTTCTGCACTTCGTGCGAGCTGCGGAAGCCATCGAAGAAGTGTAGGAAGGGAACGCGAGACTTTAGCGTGGAGGCGTGGGCGATGGTGGCCATGTCGCCGATTTCCTGGACGCTGTCCGCTGCTAGCAAGGCAAATCCAGTCTGGCGAACGGACATGACGTCGGAGTGGTCGCCAAAAATCGACAAGCCCTGGCAGGCGAGGGAACGTGCGGACACATGGAAAACCGTTGGTGTGAGTTCACCGGCAATTTTGTACATGTTGGGAATCATCAGGAGGAGTCCCTGTGATGCCGTGAATGTAGAGGTGAGGGCACCGGATGTCATGGCACCGTGCACGGCTCCCGCGGCACCACCCTCGGATTGCATTTCCACAACATCGGGTACGGAGCCCCAGAGATTCTTGACACCTGCAGCACTGAGTTCGTCACAGGTCTCACCCATGTTCGACGAAGGGGTGATCGGATAAATAGCACAGACCTCGCTGCAGGCATGTGCAACATTCGCTGCTGTTGTATTTCCATCAATCATTACCATATTTTTTTTCGCCATGGTTTGCTCCTATTTTTTAAGCGAACGTGAATTCGCCTTATTGTGTATGCAGTTTTAAAATACGAAATCCGGTGCATTCCAATTGGAATGACCGGATTTGATTGCATCGCTATTTAAATGTCTTATTTTACAAATTCACGTACTGAATCTAATTGCCCTGCACTGCCAAGAACTTCGTTTTTATGGGCAATGTATTTGGCGTATTCAGCCATGAAGATTTTGCCCGGTGGGCGTAAGTCGAAGTTTTCGGGGTTGTCTCGGAAGCTTTCGCGATGCACGCGGCACCAGACCAAACGGCCATCCGTGTCAATGTTCACCTTGGTCACGCCCATTTTCGATGCTTTGGTGATCTGTGCTTCATCAACGCCTTTGGCGCCTTTGAGTTGCCCACCAGCCGCATTGATGCGCTCAACTTCATCTTGTGGAACCGAGCTGGAACCATGCATGACGAGCGGGAAGCGCGGAATCAATTTTGCAATTTCCTCGATGACGTTAAAGTGAAGTCCTTGCCCGCCACTGAATTTGTAGGCGCCATGGCTGGTTCCGATTGCGCAGGCCAAGCTATCGCAACCACTTTTTTTCACAAACTCTTCTACCTCTTTGGGATCTGTGAGTTTGGCGTCGGCCTCATCTACGGAGACATGCTCCTCAACACCACCCAGCATACCCAGTTCAGCTTCTACGGAGATGCCTTTGGCATGTGCACGTTCAACGACGCGCTTGGTGATGGCGATGTTCTCTTCAAAGGATTCATGGCTGGCATCAATCATGACGGAGCTATAAAATCCACTGTCGATGCAGTCATAGCAGGTTTCCTCGTCGCCATGATCCAGATGTACGGCAAATACGGCATCGGGAAAGATTTCGTCGGCGGCACGGATCATGGCTTCCAGAAGACGTGTGTCCGTGTAGGAACGCGCTCCTTTGGAAAGCTGAATAATGAATGGAGCCTTGCTGTCCATGTTGCCGCGAAACAGCCCCATGATTTGCTCGGCATTATTGATGTTATAAGCCCCAATTGCATATTTGCCGTAGGCGTGCTCAAAAAGTTTATTCGTGGAAACAATCATTGTTGTGTATCTCCCTACTGGTTTTTCTACAATCACCAATCCCGGATTTTGAAAATGCCGGGGGTGCAATTATTTGAAGATCCTGTTTGCCGTCACATTCGTTGTGCTCTGTCAAACAGTTGTGGAAACATAGGCGCAATGCGTTGGTAAGTCAAACGTAAAAGGGTTTCACAATGCGCTGAACGGTGTTTTGGGGGCGTAAGGGGGGGCAAAAGTTTTCTTCTGCATGGTTTTTTCTCTTCTGAATACGTTATGCTCATGTGTTTTGAGCGGCAAGCGAACCTTTTACTGCTCTGGTTTGCTTCATGATGCAGCGTTTGGTACATAAGTATCCAGTTGCTTTTTTCCGTGTTCACACGGACACGGGTGGAGAGGAAGGGAATGGTTACATGCGGATTGCGATTATCGGGACGGGGGCGGTTGGCGGATATTATGGTGCACTGCTGCAACAGTCGGGCGCGGATGTGCATTTCCTGTTGCGTCGCGACTATGCGCATGTGCGTGAGCATGGCTTGCAAATCTATTCTCCCCGTGGCGATATCCGTTTGCCTGAGGTGGCGGCATATGCCCGCCCAACAGACATGCCGCGTTGTGATTTGGTGATTGTTGCGCTGAAAACGACGGCTAATTCTGTTCTGGATGATATTTTGCCGCATGTACTGGCAGAGAATGGGGTTGTGCTTACGCTACAGAATGGCTTGGGGGCGGACACGTATATTGCCGCGATCGTTGGGGATGACCGCGTACTGGGAGGTTTGTGCTTTCTATGTGCAAATAAAGAAGCCCCTGGTGTCATACGGCATGTGGATTATGGCTTGATTACGTTGGGAGAGTATCGGGCAGATGGAAAGGCTGGGGGGATAACCACGCGTCTGGAGAATGTCGGAGCTCTACTTTCACATGCAGGCATGGAGATTCAGGTGATAGATGATCTGCTGGCAGCCCGCTGGCGAAAGCTGGTCTGGAATGTTCCCTTTAATGGTCTGAGCGTAGTGCATGATTGCCTTACGGATGTCATCATGCGTAATCCGGAAACGAGATCTTTGTCTCGTCGCTTGATGGAAGAGGTGGCTGCGGCCTCGGCCATATGTGCGCGACCGATAGAAGAAAGCTTTCTGGATAAGATGATGTCTCATACGGATAAGATGGAGCCCTATGCACCGAGCATGAAGCTGGATTTCGATGCCGGTCGTCCTATGGAGCTTGAGGCCATTTATGGCATCCCATTACGTGTAGCATCCGAAGCTGGTGTGGCGATGCCTGAAACGCAAGCGCTCCATAAAAAACTGCAACAATTGCAGGGAGGCAGCTAGCCCTGCCATCATAAGGGTTAGCACTTCTTTGCTCTGGGTGTAAATTTCGGTCTTGTGGACTGATGTGGTGCGGCATAATAGTTTGTCCCGGCAAACATTGTGACCTGATTGCAACTTCGGTGGTTGTTGATCCCGTAATCTAAGGGTATTTATGCAGAGCATCTATTATAGTTTTTTTGCCGGCGTTTCCACGGTGCTGGGGGTTTTGGTTTTGCTATTGTTTGGTAAGCCGAGTAAACCTCTGCTGGCGGGGTTGTTGGGGTTTGCTGGTGGCATCATGATTGCCATTTCTCTATTTGATTTGATTCCAGAAGCATTGGAACTTGGTTCGACGGTTATTGTTGCAACCGGGTTTTTGCTCGGTGTGGCACTTTTGTTCATTATTGATCGGACGGCACCACATGCACACGTTTTCGCCCCCGATGAGCTCGAGGTGGAGAATCCAGAACATGCATTTTCGACACGTAATCCTTTTTTGCGCACGGGGTATCTGGTTTTGTTTGGTATTGCTCTCCACAATCTTCCGGAAGGGTTGGCCATTGGAGCCGGGCTTGAATCGAGTCCTAAGCTGGGACTGACACTGGCGATTGCCATTGCCCTGCATAATATTCCGGAAGGTATTGCCATAGCGGGGCCATTACGTGCGGGAGGCGTGGGACGTTTGAAAATTGTATTACTCACGATGGCGGCTGGGTTGATGACACCGATCGGGGCGATTATCGGACAACTCATTTTCTTTTTGTCAGAGGTGTTTGTTAGTGGTTCGCTGGCATTTGCGGCTGGCTGCATGATGTACATCGCTCTGGATGAATTGGTGCCCAATGCCAATAAGCTTCATACGCACTGGGCGAATATCGGCGTAAATGCAGCTATCGTGATTGGTTTCTTGCTCTGATAAGGGGAGATGGCGGTTCGGCACTCATAGACCGCCGTTACAGTGGTGGTTTGCAGCGGCACGCTGTGAGCTGAGCACCGGTGCCTTGAGATACCTTCGCTACAGATGCTGGCTGGTTGGGTAGAGCCAGAGCAGGATGAACACGAACAGGATGATGATGTAGAGGAGTTGCCGGTTGAGCACCCCATAGATCCAGTGGCGATCAAGCGATACGAGCTGTGGAAAGGATCGGTATATTCGCTTCCCGAGCAGAAGGGCCACCGCTAAAACACCTAGTTCTACGGCTGTTTTGATGTTCATGAACGAAGGTATGCCAAATTGGTGATAGAGTAGGAATACGAGGCCAATATATATTATGTAGAGAGAATATGTTCTCCACCTTTGGCCATGGGTTGTTGACGGTGTTTCGAGGGAATAACGAAATTTCACGAATCCTCCTACTATGCAGAATCCGGAAAACAGGAGGATCGTTTGCATCCACCAAGATGCTGGCTCTATTTCTCCCTTAACGTGTGCGGTAAGCGCCGGAGTGATACCAGACGCGAGAAAGATACCCATGGCGAGCATGATGATTGCCAGTATTGAGTTGACTTTCAGAAATCGTGCCGATTGTTTGAGCTCATCGCCAAGCATAAAGAGCAGGCTTTTGTACGTGGCATGAACGAGCACGTAGAGGAAGGCATATTGTTGTTGGCCATAGCTGAGTAATAAGCCTGTAATGCCAATCGCAATAATCGTGCTTTGCGCAACGGCCCGATTATATTCCGGTTCCCAGAATAAAATAAGTGATGGCATTACGATGGTAAGAATGGATAGCGTGCGAATGAGTGTATGGAAGGCAGGCATATCCAGTAGGGCAGCAGGTTGCAGCACGAGAAAATGTAAACCGATCATGCCGGTAAAGATTGTGAAGGAGGCAAGAAATGCCGAAAAGAGAGAGCCGGCAGCAGCGTGGCAGGGAGCCAGTGCGATGGGGAAAAACGCTGATTTTACACCAAAGGCAAAGGTAAAGAGTACCATGGCCCACCAAGCATTCGCGGCGGGGATGGCAGCAAATATATCGGCATGCATATTGAAGGGGGCTCCCCCTGCATAGAGTACGATGATGCCTCCCAGAAAGGCGATGGAACTAATCGAGCCGAACATCATGTATTTGATGGATTCGGCAAAGTTTTGCTTTGCGGCCACAAGTACATATGCAGCCATGATCATAAGTTCATAAAATACAAATAGGTTGAAAATGTCACCGGTCACAACGACTCCAGAGCAGCCCGATAGAAAGAAGAGAAAGATGATGCGCAGATAGGGATTATTGATATTTGCATACTTGGGTAGGGCAAGTAGGAGGGGAATCATGAGAATGGACAGATGCATGATTTTGATGGGCTCGACGCGAAATACGATGGCGTAATCCCACAGGCTGACTGCCATTTCGCGTGGTGCGGCACCATGGGTTCCGGCCGCGGCCAGCAAGAGGAGTCCAAGCACAAGCTGTGCACAGACAATGAGATGGAATAGGATTCCGCTGATATCGCGTGGCAGGCTGTGCTGTGCGATGAGCATCAACAGGACGCCGGCAAGGGGCAGCAGCGGTAGCAGCATCCACAGGTTGCTGAAGATCTCCCAGGAGAGAGGCAAAGAAGGCAAGACTTCAAAGATCATGTAACTCCCTTACGTCTACGGTGCCGCGTTGCCGATAGAGCTTAACGATCAGTGCGACAGCCAAGGCATTGAAGCACACCCCGATGACTATGGCCGTAAGCATGAGTGCCTGGGGGATCGGGTCCACGAATGTTTCAATCCCCTGATTCAAAATGGGGGCACCGCCATCACGACGAAACCCCACGCCAAGAAATTGCATAATAACCATGCTTTCCACGAGGGAAAGACACATCACTTTCTTGATGAGGTTCGGGCTGTTGATGACGCCATATAGGCCAATAAGGATTATGAGGATACTCATATTCGCTCCCGTACGAATTTCATGCCATACACCGTGAGCACGACCACCATGACTTCGATAAAGGTATCGAACATGCGCGGACCCAGGTATACAGCCGTGACCATGTTCTGGATTCCCATTTGTCCTGCGATGCGCACCCAACTGGCACCTACTTCCCGCGTCAGCAGTTCGGGCTGAGGCAACAAAAGAAAAATTGCAACTCCGCAGAGGGCGAGTGCCAGAATGCTACAAAACCTAATTCGTTTCATGCTGTTGCCTCCTTGGGGTGACCCTCGTCCTCATGCCAATGAATGAAGCGTCGGAAGATGAGCACCATGGATCCGGCTACTTCGAGATAGATTCCGAATCCCAATAACCATTTGTAGGGGTTGTTCCAGATCAAGCCGCGATTGAGGTTGGGGGGCTGTTGGTCTGCAGGCCAAGCGCCAAATGGTCTGCCGGTTTCGATCCAGCCCCAGACAAGAGCGACAGCGAGAACGATCAAACCAGCAATTTCTACCCAGTTGTAGAATGCGGTGGATTGCGTGGGGCGGTTCAGGGCAATTTCGTAGACCACGATAAAGCTACCTAGTACAACACCGGCCTGAAACCCGCCACCGGGGAATGCTGCCCCATAGGAGAAAATCGAGAAGCTTAGCAGTACGGCAAATGGAAATAGCTTACTCAGTGTTACCTGTAAAATGGCAGAATCCTGAAATTTCACGCGCCATCCTCCACGCCCACGAAAAAGTCGCACGGGAAGGAGAGGAGCCAGCCCGTGTCAGACTTTTTGAAGTCGATTCCTTGTCCTTCGCATAAATGGAGGAACATCTCTACGGTATCCATGTCGGGCACTGGAGCAATGAGTGTCCGGTTGTATGCAGAGCCCTGTCCGAAAAGATTTTGAAAAGAAGCAAAGAGTTGATCTTGGGGAACGCCAATGTTCTCGACACCTTCGCCATCGACAATTGCAGTATTGAAAAGTCCGAGTTCAATTAATAATGAGGAGACTGTTTGCAGATCTTCTTCTTTCAGTAAATGAATGATAAGTACACGCACGGCTTAGGCCTCCTCGAATGTCTGGACAAATGCAGCCAGTTTTGTTTTCGCCATCTCATTTTCTCCTGCGGCGAGCAATTTGCCGGTTTCCTCGAACAGGGGGGGCGCTTCCGGGGCATACATGAGTCGGCCAAATTTTGCGAGAAAGGCGAGGTACTGCCGGGATTGGGAAGAGGGTAATACGATACCGATAATCGTATGTATTTTGTCGCCACGATACAAATTACGCGGTTCGGGTAACAGACCGACGGCAAAGCGTACTTCTTCGCAGGCATCGTGACGGGCATGCACGAGAGCGAAGCCTTTGCCCAGATTCATATCCATCGGGCTTGCGCTGCGTTTCTGCGACAATACGTCATGGGTTACCCGCTGGACAAATGCTGGATCTTTGTCGTGCAGGCAGTGTTGAAGAATTTCCTGAATGATCTGGTCTCGCTTTTTTGCCGTGAGCAGATGGATATTGTCGGGCGTTAGGTATTCTTGTAGCGCAATCATGCGTGGTTCCTCCTGCGGTTCGTGTTGGTTGAGATCTATATCTGGTTGTTGTTGGGTGGTTTTGTCTGCCGTTTTGCGAATGGCCGTAAGATATACGAGTGTACTAAGCCCCGCCCCAAGGGCAGCTTCGGTGATGGCGACATCGGGTGCTTTGAGAAAAACATATTGTAATGTAAGTAGCGCACTGAAAATACATAGCGCAAGTAAGCTGTGAATCAATCGCGGTGAGGCAACTAAGACCACAACGGTTATCAGCATAAAAAAAAGCAGCAGGTTGGGGAGGGTCATTCTTCATCCTCCTCTGCTGATGAGCTGGCATCCTCTCCCAGTCTCGAGATGGCCAGCATATGGGCAATGATAGGAGAGGTGAACAGAAGGAAAAACAAGATTACAGCAAATTTGAGGATAAAACTTGTTGAGCCAGCCCAGATAGAGAGTCCAACGAGGATGCAGAGTGCTCCTGACACCCCGCATTTCGTGGCCGCATGAAAACGCAAGAAAAGGTCTGGCAATATGACCATGCCGACTACACCAAAGAACATGATCAAGCTTCCGCTGATCATCAATAGGTGCACAAGAATGGCGATAGGGAGCATGGGGTTATCCATCAGGCAGAGCTCCTGGCTTTGTGCAATTTCAAGAAGGCTGTGATTTGGGCAAAAGATAGCAGGGAGAGAATAATGGCAATATCGAGATAGAGGCTTTGGTCAAGATACACGGCGTAAACGCATAGCAGTAGCACGAGTTCTACGGATACAAGCGAAAGTGCCAGCAGGCGGTCTTGCCGGGTAGGCCCGACGAAAAGTCGGTAGGCGCTTGGGATGAGTAGTAACCCCAGAAAGTACAAATACACAGTCATCCGAAAATTCTCTCCAGTAATGTTTGCATGGGTTCCATGGTGCGTTTTCCCGCTTCGACGCGGTTACCGGTTTTCTTGTCGAACCAGTGCACAAAAATATACGGGCCTTCCATCCACAACGACAACGTGCCGGGTACGAGCGATATGGTATTGGCCAGAAGGGTTCGTCCTATGCGCGATTGCAGGCGCGTTTTTACACGTACAATGCCCGGCTTATAGTTGCCTCGCAGCATGAGGTAAATGAGGGTGATGGAGGAAATGATGTTTTGATACAGGAGGAAGCCGAAATATACCAGTAATAGATCCGGGCGCAGGATGAGTTTACTTTGGGGGAATGATTCAAAAAAGATAGAATAAGAGAAGGCGGTTGCCGCCAGTGCAGCAACCGCACCGGTTGCGAGCGAGGCGGGATGAAAGTCCTGTGTGTACACAATCCAGGCGAGAAAAAGTACGCTAGTCAAATACCCGAATCGCAGAACTTTATGTATATTCATGCCCACACCCTTATGATTAGAGGATGCAGGGTAACTTACACAAAGTACTCACGTCAAGATGGGGCGCAGCGCCATGTGCCGGATGTCGGGTGAGAGAGAGGGAGATGGCATGCTGGTTAGCGGCAACGAAATGCAGACGCGCCTGGTTTTAATTTTTTCGATCTGCCTACACAAAAGCTTTACTTGGAATGCTGGAGAATGATTTGCTTGTTCCCCGTGATAGATTTCAAGCAAGGAGGTTATGTTATGCAGATTGAAGATGGTGCAGTTGTGTTGTTTCAGGGCGATAGCATTACGGATTGTAATCGTTCGCGTGAGAATCTGGATGATCTTGGGCGCGGGTATGCCATGATGGCGGCCTCTTGGATCGGGGCCATGTATCCTGAATTGGATATTCGTTTTATGAACCGAGGTGTAAGCGGAAATCGGGCCGTGAATCTGCAGAGTCGCTGGCAAAAGGATTGCCTCGATTTGCAGCCTACATGGGTTTCGATCATGATTGGTATTAATGACACCTGGCGAGCATTTGACAGCAATGATCCAACGTCGCCCGAAGTGTATCGCGAAGCATATGATGCGATATTGTCTGATGTCCGTGACAAGCTCGGGGCGCGTATTGTGCTGATTGAGCCCTTCGTGTTGCCGCATCCTGAAGATCGCAAGGCTTGGCGAACGGATTTGAACCCACGTATCGACATTGTGCGTGAACTAGCCTGCAAATATGATGCCATTCTTGTGCCGCTAGATGGCATTATGGCGGAAGCATGTACGCGTCGGGAGCCAGCTTTCTGGGCGCCGGACGGTGTGCATCCTTCCTTGCCCGGGCATGCCTTGATTGCGCAGGCGTGGTTGCTGGCAGTGGGGGCGATAGGTTAGCAGGGGTACTTGGGCGGCCAAGATGATGCGGGGGAGAAACTACTTACACTTAATCGGACACACTTGATCGTTTACACTTACTCGAAAGTCAGCGCTGAAATATCGAGTAAGCGTAGGCGAGTAAGTGTGCAGACAATGAAGTTACAACCTAGTAGGGGCACTTGGGCTGCCAAGATAATGCAGGGGTGTAACTTTTGCGTGGAGGATGTGTTCGTGCAGGAGAGATTAAGGTGAAAGATTAGGTGGAAAGATTAGGGATGATGCAGAAGCAACCTT
>SKVN01000101.1 GCA_007129405.1 Kiritimatiellia bacterium | reverse complement strand
TCCCGAAGCATGGAAAGCCCTTCCGCCGTTTCGCCATTGAGCAAGGCGTCAAGTGCTTCTGCATAGATCGCCTTTGCAAATTCGGGATCGCGTTTGATTCGTTCCAGTACCGTCGTTTTATATTCTCGTGTCAGTGCCATGATTTACCGCCCTTCCTTGTATCGTTTCCACCGTTCTACGGCGGCGGCAATGTCTGCCGATTGCTTGCGCTTGTCCCCGCCCCCTAGCAGAATGACAAGCGTTTTCCCTTCAATCCCGTAATACACGCGATAGCCCGGCCCGAAGGTTAGCCGCAATTCGTGAATGCCACCCTTCAATGCTTTGGAATCCCCGAAGTTCCCGGCTTCCATGCGTCCAATGGATCGGACAACCCTTGCGGCGGTCACGGCGTCGAGTCGGTTGAACCAGTCCGCAAAGGGGGATCGGTCGCCTTCGGTGAATTCCCGTATTACATAATTCATGTTCATATAGTAACCTATAGGTTTCTTTTGTCAATCTGTTGTTTTGGCTTTTGCGAGTGCCAGCAATTCGGCTTTGATTGCTTTCCAGTTCTTAGCGTCAAGTCTTGCAGCTAGTTCCAGAATGCGCGTGTTTAGGGCTTCTGTGGTGCGCTCTGAAGCGTTTTGCGGTAGTGCCCTTGGTTCGGTGCCTGTCAGACCCGGCAAGGCTTCCACGGCCCGCCGCATCGCGCTTTCATCGGTGTGCGTGTAAAGCTGGTGAACTTCCGCGCTGTTATGTCCGACAATGGCCTGTGATACGCTTTGCGCCGCCCCTGATTCACGGAGCAGGGAAACGGCGGTGTGTCGTAGGGAATGAAAGCCAACTGTAACAACGCGGCGAACCCCGGCCCCTTCGCGTTCGGTGGTGGTGGCAATCCCGCATTTCTCAAAGTGTGCCTGAATCAAATCGCTTACATCATTCGCGCCCTGTCTGGCATACCTTGCCGCCATGTCGGGGCATACTGGCCCGCTCCGTTCGCCCTTCTGGGTTTCGTTCAATATGGCGAATAGTTCCGGGTGCATCGGGATTAAAAGCGGGTTCTTTACTTTGCGCTTTGTCTTGCTCGGAAGGTAGCGAATCATGCGGCGTGCCATGTCCACGCTTCCCCAGTCCATGCAAGCGGCATCGGCAAGGCGGCATCCTGTATAAATCCCGAAAGCAAGCATTGTCCGAAGTTCCCCGGTTGCGTTGCTGCATACCGTCTTCAGTTCGTCAACCGTCAATGCCCGGCGGCCCTGTGAATTTTCATCCCGCTTGGCAAGCTTTGCCCAAGGGTTCCCGCCCGTCTTGGCTTTGTCTTCCAGTACGTTCCAGAATGAACGGAGAAAAGCCCGGTTTGCGTTGAAGGTTCGCGCTGTTACCTTCCGGCGGGTCAAGTGTGCTTTGTACTGTTCGCACATTTCAAATGTAACATCCCGAAGGCGTTCGGCTTCCGGGTGCTGTTCGGCAAGCCATGCGGTGAAAGCCTTCCAGATTGAGAGATACGAGCGCAAGGTTACTTCGGCAATTTCCCGGCGGTTGCCTGCATCCTCATAGGTTCGCCATGCGTCCCGGATCGAAAGCGGCGGGTGCTGTTCGTCTTCCCACTTGGCAACTTCGGTTTGACGGTCGGCAAGCTTCACCTGAACAGCCTTCAATGTGTCCACGGCATCCCCGGTCAAGTAGGGTTGCATGAATTCAGCTTTGCGCCGTTCAGCTTCCCGGCGGTTGCTGGTTCCAAGGCTTTTGACAATCGACTTTCGATCAACGTACACTTTGACGTAATACGAGCCGCCGGGTTTGCGTTGGAATAGGTTCCCAGTTCTGGTTTTCATTGGCTTTACTCTTTCGTGTTGCTGGTTGCGTTTCCATGCTTCAAACTATGCGCTTGATTACATCGGAAAGCAACAAAAAAGACACAAGCTAATGAATAACCCTTATATAATTTAAGTGTTGTCGGCCTCCGAAGCCGAAGGTTGTGGGTTCGATCCCCGCCGGGTGCACCATGCTTCGCCCCGAATACGGGGCTACGCATGGCACGCCAGCCTTCGCTCTTCGAGCTGCGCATGGCAAGCCCTTCGGGCGCAACAGGGTCAACGCCATTAAGTGGGCATCCCTGATTTAATTCGGGATTGGGTTTCAGAATCAGTCTTATGTGTTCAGCCGCCAGATGGTAAAGTTGAGAACGGCGGCGAACGAGACCCATAGCACGTAGGGGATTAGCAGGATTGCGGCTGTGCGTTTGACGCGCCAGAATGCTGCTATGGTTCCAGCAATGGCGACGAGCAGGAGCAGGATCCCGGCAAATGCTAGGTCTGGTCGCTGAAGACCGAAGAAGAGCGGGGTCCACAGTGCGTTGAGTGCCCATTGCACGAGGTAGAGCGCGAGAGCCTTGCGTTGTTGTTTCCATCCGCCTCGCTGCCATACGAGCCAGGCGGCGACGGCCATCATGATGTAGAGCGTTGTCCAGACGGGACCGAAGATCCAGTTGGGGGGATTCCATGCCGGTTTCGCGATATCGGCATACCAACCGCCGGTATCGACAAAAGCACCGGTGAGTGCCGCGCTAAAGGTTAGCACCAGCCACCCGGTCAGGGCGATAGGCTTGCGCATTGCATGCTTTGTGGGGGATGCTGCAGTCACTTCTCGGTTCTCCCGTATTTGGTCGGAAATAAGAGGATATCTTGACCTTTGCCTATCAGCAAATTGGCATTCATCTTAGTGTCGTCTGGTGATTTGAAATGGAGACGGAGGATCCAGCCGATGGGAAGACTGTATTCGTGCGTCTGTAAGAACTCGTTGTCCGGGTGATGTTGATCGACACGGTAAAAGCTATACAATTGCATTTCGTACCCAAGGATGGTCTCAAGAAAGTTGAGAACGGTATTGATGTTTGAACTGTCATCCGGTCTCTTGTGTATTCTGCTGGCGAGGGCAGATATATTCTTGTCTAGAATTGCCGGAACAACGGTTTGCAAAAACTCTTCTTCGTACTTTGTGCGGTTTGGTGGAATCAGGTTTCCTTGCGCATCTTGCGTAAGTTCGCTGATGAATCGATCTTTGTAGACAATTTGTGTTGTGGGAAGTCTATGACTTTCCCGATTGCCGAGACGCTCTTTAATGTCCGGTAGTAATGAGGGTGGTATTGTAGATCCGGCAACAAAGCCGTTGCCTGTCACACTTACAACGATGCCATCTTCTTGAACAACTGCAATACGCCCTTGATACCCTGGCCCTTTTTGTCCTGTTATGGCGATGTTTGGTTTTATTGTTTCGTGAACATTCCGTCCAAGAATATATGCATGAATCATATCGCCACTGTCGGGCGTTTCTATTTCAATGCGGATCACATCCGGTTGTATTTCGATCACCTCATAAAGCGTTTGGTCGCTTGTCAAAGCAATAACGATAGGGTTGTTAGATAAGTTTGCGATCTGACGATGCGTCGAATTGCTACAACCGGTATGGAGCAAAACACCAGTGGATATGAGTAGTATAACTAGCGCTCGAAACGTCATTTTATTGTCTTTCAGTCAAGGGAATAGCGTTTGGTTCAAAGGCTTACGTCATTTGGCCGATGAGACTGGCATGCTGCGGGAAACGTGATGCGAGATCGTCACGGTCGGCCATTTCAAAATCGGCAAAGTCGAAGCCGGGTGCCACTGTGCAGCCGCAAAGGACATGGTCATAACCTGGGAGCAGTCGGGCCGCAAACCAAGTGCCGTATGGTACTACTTGCATCGGTTTTGCTTGCGGGCTTTGTTTGCCAAGTATGAGGCTTTGCAGGTTGCCGCTGGGGTCTATGCAGAGAATTTCTAGATCCCCGCCTTCATAATGGTGCCATAGTTCATCAGACTTGATGCGGTGAAACGCGGATAACTCGCCCGCTTGGAGCAGAAAATAGATGGCCGTGGAAAATGCCCTGTCTGCCCCGAATCGCTCGGGTAGGCCATTGGCCAGGCACCGTTCATTACTTTGGTACACCTCGCGGTAGCAGCCGCCTTCGGGATGGGGTAAGAGATCGAGGCTGGCTATCCAGTACTGTGCATTCATGCCGCGAAGGGTAACAACAGGCACGGGGCACGTCAATCTTCCCGCAGGAGCGAATGTTTTGATTCCAATGCCCATGTGGAGGTTTGTTAGCCAGGCGGGCGAGAGCGAAGTGGGGGGCGAATAGGTAAAGATACTGCTTATCTCACGTTTCGCCGGGAAGCCCGGGAGGTAAGTGTGCGCGTATCCGGTACGAATTTTTATGTTTCGTTCACGCGCTTCTGTGCGTTTGTTTCGCGATTACGTGCTGAAATGGATTGTGCAGCAAGATAGCCAGTTGTCCAAGCCGCCTGGAGATTAAAGCCGCCTGTTAGTCCGTCAATGTCAAGCACCTCACCTGCGAAATAAAGCCCCGGAATCAAGCGGCTTTGCATCGTTTTGAAATCTACTTCTTTCAGCCGGATGCCGCCGCAGGTTACGAACTCTTCGCGGTGTCTATTCCTGCCTGTGATCATGAGTGGAAAACCGGTTGCCTGTGCTGTAATCTGGCGTAGCATCCTGGAGGAGCAGGATCCCCACTCGCAGGTCTGATCAACACCTGAACGCTTTACGATCAAAAGCCACAACCTTGATGGAAGTCCGACCGGTGACCACGTCCCGGTTTTTTTCTTTGGCGAAGACTTCTTGAATTGTTCCAGAACGTGAAACACCTGTTCTTCATTCATTTCCGCGTTCCAGTTGATCTTCATTTCAAAAGTATACCGTTTTTCGGCAAACGCCCGCGCGCCAAAGGATGAGGCCCGTAATACAGCCGGGCCGCTGACCCCACTATGTGTAATCAAGAGCGTGCCTTCTGCCTTACATCCAAGTGCGCTGACCCGCACATGATCGATCACATTGCCCGCCAGCGACGTGAACGCCCGGTCTGATGTGTTGAACGTAAACAGTGATGGTACGCATGGTTCAATCGTGTGTTCAAGACCGCGAACAAATGCGCCCCCGCCTGTCGTAATCAAAAGCTTGTTGCATGAAAATCGCTCGCCATGTGCAAGCTGTACGCAAAATCCTGTTGCCGCCTTATGAATGGCGTAAACTTCCGAATCCGTCCGGACGTCCATGCGGCATCGAAGCATAGCACGGATCACATCCTCGGAGCTGTTGGATCGCGGGAAATAGCATCCGTCTTCAAGCATGGTCAATGGCACGCCATGATTTTCAAACCATGTAATGGTTTCGGCTGGACCGAACCGGTGAAAAGCACCGATCAGCTCAAACGCACCGCGCGGATAATTTTTTACAAAGTCCGTGATCGAAGCGCACTGGTGCGTAAGGTTGCAGCGCCCCCCGCCGGACACACGGACCTTTGCGAGTGGCTGATGTGCTTTTTCGAAAACAACAACCTTAAGATGCGGGGCCTCTTCTGCCAGCACCGAGGCGGCAAACATGCCTGCTGCCCCTCCGCCGATAATGATGACATCAAAATAATTCATATGATACGAGTGCTTGTTTCAGGCCGTGCGGATCGTCGCCCAATGGAACCGGTGTGGAGGGCGAAATAACGTAGCGAGTGTTGCGGCATAGGGCTGGGGATGTCAAGTTTGAGTGGGCTCCGGGTATGTTCTGATTGCCTGCTAATAGGCGCACGGTAGAACTCATGCGATTATCGTGGTCTGTGCTTGATCAGGCAATCGGCGAGAGTCGTAATTTGATGGCGCATCTGGAGGTGTTCTCGCCATGTGGGAGGGATGCCGGATTCGCCGTAGTGGGCTCCGGCGAGCTGGCCGCAGATGGCGGCGGTGGTGTCGGCGTCGTCGCCCAGGTTGACGGCCATAAGAATGGTGTCGCGGAAGGTGTTGGTTTGGTGGAAGCACCAGAGGGCGGCTTCGAGGCTTTCGACAACGTAGCCGCTGCCACGGATCTGATTTTCGGTTTTGTCTTTGTATTTTCCGGCGGCAATCGCTTGGATTATGGGCGACATGTCTTGAGCAAGGCTGCCATTGTCGGGGCCAAAGAGAATATCTTCCTTGGGTTTGCCGTCGAGGGCCTTGACCTGCATGTAGGTGTATAGCTTGCAGGCCTCGACACACTCGGTGGATCCATGCGTGGTTCGGGAGCTTTCGCCTGCATAGTGGACGGCCTTTTCGATGTCCGGATAATAGAACATCGGGATCGGGGCCAGACGCATGAGGGAGCCGTTGCCGGAACGGCGTGGATCCGTAGAGCCTGCAAATGGTTCGCCGGTCTGCTCGAATTGGTGGAGTGCGTAGGAGGTGGCATTGCCGATATCGAAGCAGTATCCTGTGCTGCTCATGTGCCCGTGCCGGTACCAGCGGATATAGCGCTCCATCTGATCGCGGGCATCGAAGCCTTCCTTCTCGATCAGGCTTTCGGCCAGACAAAGCGCCATGCTCGTGTCGTCGGTCCATTGACCGGGCTTCAGGTTGAAGGGTCCGCCACCGACCATATCGGTAACAGGCGTAAAGTGTCCGCGTTGCTTGAACTCGACGGTCGTGCCTACGGCATCGCCAACGGCCAGCCCCAGCAGGCATCCCCGGATTCGGTCTTGTGGAGTGATCGGCATAGTCAGAATATGCGCAATGCATGGCAACCGGTCGAGGATTTATTGGGCGGTCGTTTTGATTCTATTCTGGGGTTATTCTTGTTGGTTTCTGTCCGAATTCTGGTTGAAATTTTGTATGACCTATGCGTAGTTCCTTTTGCATTTGGTGCGGTTTTACGTAGTATGCTGTTAGCGTATGGTTATCGCCGAATTCCCGAGCGATATTGTTTCTGCGACAGGCTTGTGGGAAGGATTGCGAGATGAAGGTTCCATCGAAATAGCGTTTCTATTCCTGCTTGCCTTTCTTGAACCTGCTGTTTGTGGCTAGACCCCTCCCGACTACAGAATATTTGAAAGTGCTCTTAGAAAATCATCAATTGCGGGGCTCATGTTGTCGCATCTAACGGCTTTGTCACGCAAGGCCATCGTGGCCACCAGATGCTTGCCAATCAGGGTTTTTACATCTGCGTATGACTTTGAGGCCCCGCCTCCTCCATGGGTGCAGAAAAAGGCGACCTGTTTGATGAAGGGGGCGTTTTTTTGTAGAAACGTTCGCATGGCCGGACAAAGGGTGCCCGCCCATACCGGACTTCCGGTAATTACCAGATCATAGGCGGAGGACTTTTTATCAAGCGGCATGAGTTTTGTTGGATTGTGCCGCAATGCATCGTAGCCACCCTTGATGAAGCCTCGGATGCCACGACGGTTGGTCTGTTCTTTTAATTCCAGAAGATCAGCGTGCAGGGATTGCGCAATCTGTTTGGCCACAATTCGGGTATAACCTGTTCGAGAATAGTAAACCACGAGTATTTTCATGCTGTCGTATATACCATGCCTTTAGCGAAAACAGAATAAAATCTTGTTATCGGACGTTTTTCGCATCTGAAGAGGATGAGTTGCTATTTGCTTGGTTGGCGGGGACGCGATGGGATTCCTGTTGACATGTACGGGGCGGTTGAAAAGACTGTTGTTTCCGTTTTTGTTTGCGGTGTGGGAGGATGGGAGAGGGTATGGCAAAGTTGGGTGTTAATATAGATCATGTGGCGACGTTGCGGCAGGCGCGGGGGACGGTGTATCCTTCGGTGCTGGAGGCGGCGTTGATTTGCGAGAGAGCTGGAGCCGCAGGGATTACGGTGCATTTGCGTGAGGATCGACGCCACATTCAGGATGCGGATGTGTATGTTTTGAAACAGGGGCTCTCCATTCCTTTAAACCTGGAGATGGCGGTTGCAGAGGAAATTGTCGGGATTGCTTTGGATCTGCGGCCTGCGGAGGTGTGTTTGGTGCCTGAGAAACGCCAGGAGTTAACCACCGAAGGCGGTTTGGATGCTGCGGGTACCGTGCACACGCTGGGACCTGTGGTGGAACAATTACGCGACGCTGGGATTATTGTGAGTTTGTTTGTTGACCCGGAGGAGCCGCAGTTGGATGCGGCATTGCAGGTTGGTGCGCCTGTGATCGAGCTGCATACGGGGACCTTTTGCGATGCACAAGGTGCCGCGGCAGAGGCAGAGCTAGCTCGTTTGATACGAGCATCGGAGTATGCGCAAGAGCATGGATTGCAAGTGAATGCAGGGCATGGCATCCATATGGGAAACATTACTGATATTATGCGGATACCGCATCTTGATACCTTGAATATTGGCCATAGTATCATTGCCCGGGCGGTCTTTGTCGGGCTGGAGGCTGCTGTGACAGAGATGCGGGAGGCGATAGAGGGAGTAGGGAAAAGCTGAAAAGCTGAAAAGCTGAAATGCTGAAATGCTTCCACCTTCGCGCTTCGCTCTCCGATCTATGCAGGACAAGACGGGTGGACAAGGAAAAACTGACACTACGATTAGGGTTAGTTGATGCATCACAGAAATTACAATATGTTAATAGACCGTTTGCAATTGCTTTGGGTATTTGATTTCAGTGTTTCAGTATTTTAGCGTTTCAGTATTTTTCTTGGGGTATGTAATGGATGTGATTTTGGGGACGGGGATTGATTTAGTAGAGAACGACCGGATTCGGGATGTTCTCTCCCGCTGGGATGCGCAGTTTACGGCGCGGGTTTTTACTGCGGCGGAATGTGCATATTGCGAGTCGAAAGCATTTCCTATTCAGCATTTTGCGGCGCGCTTTGCGATTAAGGAGGCGGTTGCCAAAGCGCTGCGTACGGGGATTGGGCCGCATATGGGATGGAATGAGATTGAAGTGGAGCGTGATGCGAGTAGCGGAGCACCATCGGTGAAATTGTATGGTGCAGCAAAGCAGTACGCAGATAAGATTGGCGTGGATCGAATCTTGATTAGTCTTTCCCATACGCGTAATTATGCGGTGGCGCAGGCGGTGGTGGTAGGCCGTGAGAAAAATGCTGAAAATCTGAAAAGCTGAAATGGGCAGATGGCAGAGGGGGCCGCCGACGAAATACATGGGATGAGAAGAAAGAAGGATTGAGGAAAAAGAATAGTCCGTTCCAGTTTTTTAGCATTTCAGCATTTCAGTGTTTGAGAAATTTTGGGGGAGGTATGCATGCGGGTGGTGATGGCGGAGCAAATACGTGAGATGGATCGGTTGACGATTGCCAATGGTGCAGCCAGTGGTGCAGAGCTGATGGATCGTGCGGGATCCGGTTTGGCAAAGGTCATCCGGAATATTTGTCGCTGGCGGCAACTTACGCACCCGTGCATACGAATGGTGGCGGGCAAGGGAAATAATGGTGGTGATGTGTATGCGGCTGCATACTACCTGTTGCGGCATTTTGCGGATCTTGAGATTGTGCTGGTGGGCGATCCGGCACAGTTGCAAGGGGAAGCACTTTGGCATTACGATCGGGTGCGTGAGCATGTGGTATGTGAAACGATGCTCGCGACAGATGAGTTGGGTGTTCGCGCGTGGTGTGATGCGGCGGATATAGTGGTGGACGGGTTGCTTGGGACCGGTGCCACAGGTGCACCACGCGATCGGATTGCAAGTGCGATTCGCGCAATCAATCATGCACGTGCGAATGGTGTTTTGGTGGTTGCCGTGGATGTTCCATCCGGAATGAATGCGAATACAGGCATTGCGGTAGGTGATGCTGTAGTAGCAGATTTTACGGTCACGATGGGGTTGCCCAAGATGGGGATGTTGCAATCTGCGGCGCAATCCTTTCTGGGCTGCGTGGATGTGATTGATATTGGTATTCCCGCGTCGGTTGTAGATGAAGTTTTGTTGGGCGGTGAGGAGTCAGGCCATGCGGGGGAGAATGCCAGTTGTGAGTCTGTCCTTTCTTTGCATTCGCAAGCGCGCTATATAAGCGGGGCGGATGTTCGCAAATGGCTTCCTCCTCGTGCGCGTGTGAGTCACAAGGGCACATATGGTAGAGTTTTGGTTATTGGTGGTGCGCCGAGGTATATTGGGGCGGTGGTGATGGCCGCGCAAGCGGCTTGCCGGAGTGGTGCCGGCCTGGTTTATGTGTTGACACCGGAGCCCGTGGCGGGACGTGTGGCCCAACTTGTGCCGGAGGCGATGGTGTTTGCTGGGAAAAGCCGATCTGATGGCGGCCTGGCATCGGATGCCTTGCGCAGTATCAAGAAAAAACTTCCAGATATAGACACGGTTTTGCTTGGTCCCGGGATGATGTGTCATGCGGATGGTGCGCAACTGATAAAATCCGCATATGATTTTGTGAGCGAGACGATAATACTGGATGCTGATGCACTCAATGTATTAGCGGCTTATAATGTTGCTTTGACCGATCATCCGGAAAAGAGGGTCATCCTTACGCCGCATCCAGGAGAAGCCGCCCGGCTATTGGATGTCTTTCGCACTGTCATTCAGGCAGATCGTGTTAATGTGGTGCAGCGGCTGGCTGAAAAGTATCATGCGGTTGTTGTTCTGAAGGGTGCTGGAACGCTGATATCTGATGGTGCTTTATGTGGTGTGAATTTAACGGGAACGCCAGGGATGGCTACGGGTGGTAGCGGAGATGTTCTTGCCGGTATGATAGCCGCTCTTTGTGCACAGGTCCCCGGGCCATGGGAGGCGGCTAGCGCAGGCGTTTATGTTCATGGTCTTGCCGGAAACATGGCGGCACTGGAAGCGTCGGAAGTTGGCATGACGGCAGAGCATCTTTGCGGTATGGTGCCAAAGGCATTTGGTTGGGTTTTGGGAAGGTAGGGGAGGTTGGAGGTCAGAAGTCGGAAGTCGGAAGTCGGAGGTCGGATGTATGGCGCGGGATGAGAGATTGGTGGAGTATGTTGCAGGGTTGTATGGACAGTTTCCGGATATACGTCCTTACGACATGGATGATTGGGATTTTACGTGGGCTGACGATGGGTATCAGTTTTTGGAGGCCTGTGATTTTGGTATGGCAGAGTTGACGTTTCAGCGTTTGATTGCAGCGCGTCCGGATGATCCAGAAGGGTTTGAGGGGCTTGCGTTAGTTTATCAGGCACTCGGTATGCGGGATTGGGCCGTGCTGCTCATTGATGAGGCGTTCCGGCTGGCAAACGAGAAAATGCGTATCGATGCGCTTGATCAGGAGGTGCTGGATGAGCTTGCGGCAGCGCAGAAGCGGATTCTGGCGATGCCGAAGCAGGAGCATGGGGTTTCTTCCCCCGATGAGATTCCGGACGAGGAGTAGGTATGCGGATTGTTTTTATGGGGTCGGCCGAGATTGCCTGTGCAACCTTGACGATGCTGATGGAGTGGCCCGCCGTTACGGTTGTGGGTGTGGTTGCACAGCCGGATCGTCGCGTAGGGCGCAAGCTGCAGTTGGCGCCATGTCCTGCCAAGGAGCATGCCGCAGCGTTGGGGGTGGAAATCTTCACGCCGGAGCGCGTGAATACGCCTGATGCTATTGCTCACATACAATCATGGGTGCCAGATGTCGGTGTCGTAATGGCCTATGGTCAGATCTTGCGTCCGACGCTTTTGTCGGTTCCCCGTTTGGGGTTTTTGAATATTCATACATCTCTGTTGCCCCGCTATCGTGGGGCGGCGCCCATTCAGCGAGCGATTGCCAACGGAGATGCAAAAACGGGCGTCAGTGTGATGCAGATGGATGCGGGTATGGATACGGGTGATGTTCTGGCCATGGCGTCAACAGGCATTGGCGAATCAGAAACAGCGGGCGAATTGCATAACCGCTTGTCCGTCATGGGGGCGGATTTGATGAAAGCGGTGTTGATAAATCTTATGGCCGGATCTGCTGTGCGCCAGCCGCAATCGGATCGCGGGATAACGTATGCCCCGCGGCTTGAGAAGCAAGAGGGGCAAATCGACTGGACGCAACCCGCGCGGTGCCTTTACAATCAAGTTCGCGGATTTAACCCTTGGCCCTGCTGTTATTGCCGTTTTGATGCTGGCAAGAGTGGTGTGCAAGTATTGCGTGTGCTGGAGGCTAGGTGTTTATCTGGCGGCTATGGTTTGCCGGGAGAGATTTTGGGCGATCGCAATGGCTGCTTTGTGGTGGCCTGTGGCGAAGGGGCATTGGAGCTCGTGCTCGTGCAGGCACAGGGAAAGAGTGTAATGGACGGAAAGGCGTTTCTGCAGGGGCGACGTTTGGTGCCGGGCACGGTGTTGGGGTAAGGTTTCGGGATGCGGGATACGATTTGGGACTGAGGGGGGAGCATATGGAGACAATCGTGCGCGTAGATTTGGGGGAGCGGGGATACGACATCAGGATCGGGGCTGATTTTGCTTCTTTGTTACAAGTTAAAGGAGCTGGGCGGTCTGCGCTGATTCTGGCTGACTCGAATACAGGTCCACTCTACCGGGATGCAGTTTCCCGGATTCTTGCCAAGTGCGGCCATGTTTGTTCATATCTGGAAATACCTGCGGGCGAATCCTCGAAATGTCTGGAACAGTTGGGACGCGTGCTTGAGCATGCTGTGGGAGCCGGACTGGACCGTAAAAGTGTGCTGGTTGCTTTGGGCGGCGGTGTTGTCGGTGATTTAGGCGGATTTGCGGCAGCGGTTTATTTGCGTGGTATTTCTTTTTTGCAAGTGCCTACCTCTTTATTAGCCATGGTGGATAGTGCCGTGGGGGGCAAAACGGGCATCAATCTTCCGCAAGGAAAAAATCTGGTCGGGGCTTTTTACCAACCTGTGGCGGTGACGGTGAATCTACAAACGTTACAGACGCTACCAGAGCGGGAATATCGGTCGGGTTTGGCTGAAGTGGTAAAGTACGGGATTATTCATGATGCTGCGTTTTTTGATCTGCTCGAGCGTGAGCAGGCAGCTTTGTTGCGGCGCGACCCATCCGTTTTAGGGCAGATTGTTGCCCGGTGTTGCGAAATCAAGGCGGAGATTGTGTCGCGAGATGAACGCGAAGGCGGTTTGCGCGCGATCTTGAATTATGGACATACTTTCGGGCATGCGATCGAGGCGGTGTGTGGCTACGGTACGTATTTGCATGGGGAAGCGATTTCGTTAGGGATGGTATATGCGAATCATGTGTCGGGAATGTGTTACGGTTTTTCTGCTGTGGCAAGTAGACGCGTTCGCGATTTGCTGGCGGGTTTCGGGTTGCCGGTACAATTTGAACGATGTGAGGAGTGGGGACGATTGCGTGCGGTGATGTCCTCTGACAAGAAGGCGGATCGACAGGTACCTATGTTCGTGTTGGTCGAGGATATGGGTACGGTACATTTTGGGTGCGAAGTGCCGGAAGATGTTTTGCAAGCGGCATATGCTCATGTCTGTGAGGGCGAAAGGAAATAGGGAGGTCGTGCATGTCAGCCGTCAATGAGTGGATTGTGCGGGAGTATTTTGAAGGTCTTGGTTTTTTTGTCGGCCAGCCCAGAAAATACAGTGTGCCAGGGCGCTCGAAAACAGCCGACGAAGAGGTAGACCTTGTTGCGTACCATCCAGCGAGAACCAATCATGTGGTGCCTGAAAATCTCATGTGGGAGACAGCGGATGTTGCTTGTGTAAAGCGTGTATTGATCGGAGTGCGAGGTTGGCATACGGAACGATTCTATGCCTCTACGTTTGAGCAGGCTCCTGACATTTTGCGATTTGCGGGCTCGGAAACGTCGGACTATGCCGCCAGTTTGTTAGGAGATGGGGACTTTGCAAAGGTGTTGTGCTTACCGCGTCTACCGGCATCAGGGGAGTTGCGCGAAAAAACGGTGGAGGTGCTGCGGCAGCATGGGATTCAGGGTGTGTTGTCGTTTCGGACGATGCTGGCAGAATTGATTGACCGTGTAGATATAAACCGCAATTATGAGAAATCGGATCTTTTGCAAGTGATCCGCTTGCTCAAGAACTACGATTTTGTTAGAAGTAGACAGATGGATCTTTTTGAGAAGCGTGTTCGGGCATGAAATGAACAGTTGCAGGGATAAGGTTGTTGACGAAATATCCAGTTATATGAAGGAGAAAGAGCATGAAAATGAGGTTGATAGTAGTTGTCGCGATTGTATCGTTGGGAAGTTTGGCGCAAGCCGCGACATTTCCGGGATCGATTTCGCGCGAACCGCTTGTTCGGGGTAATGTCAGTGATCGACTTTCTATAGGTTTGGGCTATGACCGGATCGAGCGCGATGTTGTTTTAAAGGATCACCTTGGCAAAGCTGCATTACAAGCTGATTCGATGAGTGGGTATGTGGGATACAACGTATTGCGGTGGTTAACGATGTTTGTGACGGCGGGTGCAACTAGTTTGCGCGGTGATCAATGGACGTCACCGGATTATTCCTTGCGTGTTTCGACAGGGTTGAATGCCTATCTTTGGGAAGGCGATGTGTTGTCGCCAGCGTTTGCCGCCGGGCGTATATCCATTAAAGGCACAGCCGAGTTGATTCGTCATGAGGCAAAAACGGATGCCGGGACAAGTGACTGGATCGAGTTTGTTGCGGCTTTACCGATTGGATATGAATTCTTTGATCGTTATCCGGCTTCTAAATCCGGTGTAAACACAAGTTTGGCTTTGTATGCCGGTCCTGCGGTTTCTGTGTTAGATGGCAGTCTGGCTGTCGCTGCGGGCAGGGAGCAGGGATTTAGACAGGATCAGGCATTTGGTGCCGTGGCGGGCGTCGATATTTACTTTGCGCCCTCTATATCGGTTGGATTCAAAGCTTTGATTTTAGATCAAGTTACGACAGGTGCGAGCCTACGCTTTCATTTCTAACGTGTTGACGACAAACGTTACATTTGAGCGGGTAGATGGATGCAAGAGCGAGCTGATATGAATGCCCGCGTTTGGCTTGATGTCAATTTGCGAGCCTTGCAACGCAATTATCAGAAGATTGTTTCTGCGGTAGCTCCTTGCGAAGTGGTTTCCGTTCTGAAGGCGGATGCGTATGGTCTCGGGGTTGAGCCTGTAGCTTCGGCATTAATAGATGTAGGTTGTCGCTATTTTGGGGTTGCTGATGTTCGGGAGGCCCTGTTGCTGGCGTCGCAACCGGGCATTCGTGTGCAAATTCTGGGAGCGATTCTGGCCGAAGAAATTGCCCAAGCGGCAGCGGCTGATGTTATATTGCCATGCAGTGATATCGAAACAGCACAGCGCATGCATGCAGTGGGGATTTCGTCGGGGCGTGCGGTGCGTGCACATTTTCTCGTGGATACCGGCATGGGCCGGCTCGGTGTCCCGTTAGCCGATGCAGAGGCATTTATTCGTGATGCCGTGCAGCTTGATGGTGTGCACTGGGAAGGTATTTATTCTCATTTTCCTATGGCATACCGGACAGGCAGTGACTATACGCTCGGGCAAATTGCTGCCATGCGCGCGTTGCTCGATACACTTGCGCGTAGCGGGATTCGTTTTGCTTGGCGGCATATCGCCAACAGTGATGCCGTGAATAATTTTCCTGCTTCCTATGCGGCACCCTTTAATGCTGTGCGGACGGGTATCAATTTACATGGTTCTTATGATCCGGAAGGGAGTCGGGTGTTGGCACTTGAGCCCGTTATTACGCTTGCTACGCGGTTGGTTGCGATTCGGGAATTAGCTGCAGGTGCTTGTATTGGCTATGGGTGCACGTATCGTTTGCCGAAACGCATGCGGGTGGGGACGATTCCAATTGGGTATGCGGATGGTGTGCCGATGGCCTTATCGAACCGGGGGCATGTATTAGTGGATGGAACGCCTTGTCATGTGTTAGGCCGGGTTTCGATGGATTATACGACGATTGCACTGGACATGGTTCCTCATGCCAAGTGTGGTGATGAGGTGGTGTGTCTAGGGGGAGAAGGGCCTGGTGCCATCACGCCGGAACACTGGGCAACACTCAAGGGGAGTCATGCCTACGATATTTTATGTTCGATTGGGCCACGGGTTGAGAGAAGGTATGGGGGAGAGGGATAGAGACGTTCTCGTAAACGTCGAACATTGAACGTCGAACGTTGAATATTGAACGTTGAATAAGAGTTGAGGGCAGTTCGACACCCGAAACGAAACTTTTGACGACGAACCTGACTTGGACAGTCTTCAGTCTGCGGTCTGTGGGATGAGGCTGCTGCATCAGTTGGCAGTGCCTAGCCAGCGGTGGAGGATTGTTAGGGGCAGGACGATACCAGCCAGAAGGTATCCGATGGGTGGAATGGGGGGACTGCCTGGGGTATGGCTATGGAGGTTATTGTAGATCAGCGTGATAGAAATCCATACGGCGGCAAAATTCCAAAAAGAACTGGCTGCGTGCTGTAG
Organism: Kiritimatiellia bacterium; assembly: GCA_007129405.1. Classification (GTDB taxonomy): domain Bacteria; phylum Verrucomicrobiota; class Kiritimatiellia; order UBA8416; family UBA8416; genus T3Sed10-140. The sequence goes on along the minus strand of SKVN01000101.1, from coordinate 5,104 downwards.
TTTGAGTCCGGGGAATCTTTTGTTGTACAATGGCCAGAGGAGATTACTGCCCATGTAACCCAGTTGGTCGAGCATGACATGGGATGCATGCGCACACCAGACCACAATGGCGGCTTGCCAGGTTCCCAGTATGATTGCGATTCCGGCCAGGATGAAGCCGAAGCAGAGACTGTGCGTGTATCTGCGGTGCCAAGGTATGAACATGATTGTGGTCTCGCCGTGAGAGGATGGTGCTAGCTCCAGGTGTGGACCATCGAACATTTCAACGGGAAAGGATGCCAAATACTCGATGCTAACCGGCTGGTGGAAATAAGCAGCGCCGATTGGGGAAGGGGAGGGGGTGGGTGTACCAACGGGATTTCCGCCTGTATCGATCCTTTCTTCCAGCGTAGCGGTTACCTGTTGTTGGTGTGGATCGACTTGAATGCGATAGCGCTGCCAGGTGTCACTATCGAGGCGAATGGTATGCAAACGGAGACGCAAAGACTTTTGTTGGGCGGCATCGATAGTTTGGGCAATGGTATCTGCCACCATTTGCATGTCGGGGGATAGGGGGTCGGGGACGATTTCCACGTCATGACGGTAGAAGTAGCGGATGAAACGAAAGTCTAACGTGTCGGGCAGCAACGCGCAGGTCCCTCCCAGTATAAAGTAGAGGGGGTTGCCTTGTGATGCGGCTTGTATCGTCCACGGAAAAAAGGAGGTAACGGCGAGGCCTGCAATGAAATGGGAGAACCCTTTCATATGGTTATCGGTCTCCGAGTCGGGTGACGGTTTCGGGCGAGAGGAGTTCGTCGAAGGCTTCGGAGGAAATACCATGGATGGATTGTGCAAGTTCGCGCAGGGTCTTGTTACGGCTGCGGGCTTGTTGTAGTAATGCATTGGCAGCGTGATACCCGATGCGGGATGCGAGAGCTGTCGCCGTAGCGGTGGAGGATTCAATTTGTTGTTGGCATATGTTTTCGTTCACTTGTATGCCAGCGATGCAGTGGGATTCGAGGATGCGTGTGCCTTGTGTTAGTAATCCGGTGCTTTCCAATAAAGCATCGGCCAGTACGGGCAGAAAGGCATTGAGTTCAAGGTTGCCCATGGATGCTGCGGTGGCGATCAGTTGATCGTTCGCTTGTGCGCGCAGGGCGGCCTGGGTTACGGCCTCTGGGATGACGGGGTTTATTTTGCCGGGCATGATGGAGGAGCCAGCCTGACGCGCAGGCAAAGTGAGTTCCCCGAAGCTGGCGGAGGAGAGGAGCCGGAGATCGGTGCATATTTTGCAAAGATTGGTAGCGCAAGCTTTGAGCATACCGCTGACTTCTACAAAGACGTCGGCGTTCTGCGTGGCGTCGGTGAGATTTTCGGCGCGGGCAAAGCCGATGCCCGTGAGGCTGCGTAGGATTTCGGTTGCGCGGAAAATGTAGGTGCGCGGTGCGCCGAGCCCGCTGCCAATGGCTGTGCCGCCAAGATTAACAACGCGCAACCGTTCTTCGCATTTGTAGAGGCGCCAACGGTCACGGGCAAAAGCTTCGGCAAAGGCACTGAAGGTTCGGCCCATCGTGGTGAGCACGGCATCTTGCAGTTGTGTCCGGCCGACCTTGACGGTGTGGGCCCAGGTTTGCTCTGTCTGTTCGCAGCTTTTCTGCAGTTTGGTGAGAGCCTCGGCTAGGGCTTGCAATTCCCGAATGGCAGCAAGGCGTAACGCCGTCGGATATGTATCGTTGGTGGATTGGAAACGATTTCCATCTTCCAGCGGGTCGAGGATGTCATACGTTCCCGGGGAATGGCCGAGAAGTACCAAGGCTCGATTGGTAATCACTTCGCATACATTCAAATTGGTAGAGGTTCCGGCTCCGCCTTGCAGCGCATCCACGATGACATGTGTATCGAGTTGGCCTTGTTGCATCTCGCGGCAAGCTGCACGCAATGCCTCCCAGACGGAGGCGGGCCAAGGTTGCTGTTCATGTGCTGCTTGTAGGCAGGCCTCTTTGACACTGCCATAGGCATGGATCAATGCGGCCTGCACGCGCCGTTGCGCCAAAGGAAAGTTTTCGCAAGCACGCAGGGTATGAATGCCGTGGAGCGCATCCGCTGGCAGCTCGTGGGAACCGAGGGAGTCTGTTTCTGTGCGAGTCATAATTGGGTCGAGAGAATCGATGGGAGTCGATGTCAGTCGAGGGGTGTCGAGGGGCGTCGACTGACATCGACTGACGTCGACTGACGCCGACGTTGTGGGATTGCGGGATGTTGGTGGGGTTGTGGGCATATTAGCAGTAGATGTCGTGGCCGCCGGAGCGCACTTGATCGACGAGCGTTTGGGCGCGTCGGGCAGCTTGCGGGTGCATGCCAGCGATTACATTGTCGATGAGCTTTTCCCCTGCGGCCCGGGTTTCGGGTGTGGCATAATCGTTGAGATACTCTTGGTAGGTGGATAGCGCATTGGGTTCACAGTGCATTTTGATGTCCCCGGGTTTGGCAAGATCCATAAAGTCTGCCCCGGTGCGCCCGAGGCGATAGCAGCCGGTGCAAAAGGAGGGGATATAGCCGAGTTCGGCTATGGAGCGAATTACTTCGTCGAGTGGGCGATGGTCGCCAAGGGCAAATTGGCTGGCATCGTAATCCTCATGATCTGCGTATCCGCCGGGATTGGTGCGACTGCCCGCAGAGATTTGCGATACGCCTAACGCAAAGGATTCGGCTCGGATGGCGGGGCTTTCGCGCGTGGATAAGATGATGCCGGTATAGGGTACGGCCAAACGCAGTATGGCAATGATTTTGCGGAAGTCGTCGTCGGCAACCGGATTGGGGGGATGGCTTGCCAGCTCGGTTCCGGATGCAGGTTCGAGACGTGGCACACTGATCGTGTGCGGTCCGACACCAAACGTATTTTCCAGATGCTGAATGTGTTGCATTAAGGCGAGGATCTCGAAGCGCCAGTCGGCGAGTCCAAAGAGCACACCAATGCCCACGTCATCAATACCTGCCTGCATTGCCCGGTCGATGGCGGTGATGCGCCAGTCGTAATCCTGCTTGCGTCCGCCGACATGGACGTTGCTATAGGTTTTGCGATGATAGGTTTCCTGAAAGAGTTGATACGTTCCGATCTGGGCCGCTTTGAGCTGGCGAAATTGGTCGATATCCAGGGGCGCAATATTGACGTTTACCCGGCGAATTTCCCCGTGATCGTGGCGTGTGGCATAGACGGTTGCAATGCTGTCGAGGACATATTGAAAACCTTCCTGCGGATAGGATTCGCCAGCTACGAGCAGTACACGCTTGTGGCCTTGATCGATGAGGATCCGTGTTTCGCGGGCAATTTCTTCCTGCGTGAGGGCGCGGCGATGAATCGCGGTGTTACGGGCACGGAAGGCACAGTAGAGGCACTCATTACCGCATAAATTCGAAATGTAGAGTGGGGCAAAGAGGACAAGGCGTTTGCCATAAATTTCTTCTTTGACGGTGCGAGCGGTTTCGTAGAGCTCGTGCAGGAGGTCGGGGTCTTGCACATTGGCAAGAATGGCGACTTCGTTGGCTCCGATCCCTTGCATCTGACGCGCATGGGCTAAAATGTCCTGCACGACTTTGGTGTCGGGTCGATGCGTAGCGGCGAGGGTTTGCTGAATTTCGGTTTCGTTTATGATCATGGCAGTACCTGATTAGCTATATCTTTATTCGGACACCTGCTATGTAGCATATACGTATGATGGTGTCGAGTGTTGGGGAGGGAGTTTTTGGTTGATATGTTGATGAGTTGATGTGGGGGGAGTTGGTTGATCCGATTAACCTATCAACGTATCAACGAATTCAGATGGGGTTGCTGGTGCTGTTTTCGATCCAATGATAGGCACGGTGCACAAGTTCGGTAGCATTCTTAAGTTTGAGTTTTTGTTTGATATGTGCGCGGTGCGTCTCGATCGTTTTGATACTGAGGTTGAGGACCTCAGCCACTCGTCGCGTTGTATAGCCTCGTCCAATGAGTTCGAATACTTCCAGTTCGCGATCGCTCAATCGATCCATGCCATACAAATCTGCTTCGCTGGGTTTGATGCCATCAACCATGTCGCGCAGTACTTTAGAGGCCAACGTGCTACTGAGGTAAATGTTGCCGGCGAGGACCGTTTGGATTGCCTGGATGATTTTGTCGGCAGCTTCATGTTTCATGATGTAGCCTCGGGCGCCGGCACGCAGAGCACGTTCGGCATACAGTGCTTCGTCGTGCATGGACAGGATCAAGATCGGTACTTGTGGTAATCGTTCCTTGATGGATTTGGTCAGGTCAATGCCGTTGGTGCCAAACCCAAGTGATACATCAATAACGATGACATCCGGTATAGATGCACGTAATTTCTGTAGTGCTTCTGCAGCATTGCTTGCTTCACTTTTTACTGCGAGATCCGGTTCCTGATTGATTAGCACCGCCATTCCTTTACGTACAATGGGGTGATCATCCACTAACATGACGCTATGTGGTCCCTGCGTGGTTGTTTCCATGCATCGCCCTTTCTGGTGACCGTATTATCTATATTGTATGAAGTTAAGGCGTTTGATGGTCTGAAAATATCACTATTTATTTATGAAATCGATATATTTTTACACTTTGCGGGTTTTGTTTTGGTCGATTTCGAATCAGCTTCTGACAGAGGGAAGCAGGAATGCATAAGATGTTTACAAAGGGCTATCCCCTGATGTAGCGGGGCACGGCAAGGCGACCATTGAAGAATTCAATGATGTGTCCGCGTTCGGTAAGCCAGCTTATCGGTTGTAGCAATTCTTTGACTTTTAGATCTTCAGGGCTGACGTCACCGAGGAGATCATGCATGATTTCCTGGCGTGTGCAACCGGGGTGTTTTTGTAGGTATTTCAGGGTATCACGAATCGCAGGAATTGCAGCGTCGGGATTCAAAGGCGTGGGATGTATGGCGGTGACGAAGTGCATACCTTTGCCGGTGCCAGCTTTGAATACATGCAGATTGCGGCTTCGCAAGGCTGCCCGTAAGGCGAGTGCGGTATGGATGGGGAAACGCAGCTCCCGTTCCCAGGCACGGTGCAAGGCCGCGCGTATCTGCCGATCTCGTATGGCATGGGCTTCGGCTTCTTGCAAAACAACCCGCCG
>SKVN01000067.1 GCA_007129405.1 Kiritimatiellia bacterium | reverse complement strand
CTCCGCCACTTGCCCTTACGAAAGCGTTCTCCCGATCCGGCTGCGGCCGGATTTTCTCTTTGTTTTCGAGGGTTATGCGGGAGAAGCTGAGCACCGGCCTCGGCGCCAGGAGGCTCGGAAGCGTTCTCTCAGGGCTGATATTCTCCGGACCTGATGACTGCGCCAATTTGGTGAACAGCCCGCCAAACCACTGAAAACCTTGTGCTTTGATCTATTTTTTAGCTGAACACTTCGACACCAGGGGCGCTCTCCAGATGGCACAGTAATCGAACTCCGTCGTGAGATTGCCTACCGCCGACCCGAACCGGGGAAGACCAAGTTCGCAGTTCGCACCATTCTTTCACTAGCGCGGAAGGTCGTTTGGGGCGGCACGTCATTGAACCGCCACAACATATGCCGATGGGCTGCCTGATGGCACTGCCTAGCAGGCTGTCATGGTCCACTCCGTTTCAAGAGGAAACACAAAGACGTCGGCACTCGAGCTTGTCTCTGCCGACTACGCCTGTCATAAGTCTCATACTACTGCATGCGGTAGTGCCTTGGCCGTGCGACCGCAGATATTGCGCCGCGCTACCAGCCCACCGGGTGTCCGGCCAGCATTCAGTCAGGACGGAGATCAATGACGACCAGAACAGACAGGATACAACGACGCCTCGATCTCCGACCAGCCATGGATCCCGATGATGTACTCTCGTGCTTTGTTGGCCCATGTGCACTTGAAGATGATCAATTCCCTTTCGAGGCCATCAGCGATGTTGCTGAAGTTGAGAGCTGGCGGAAGGAGATAAACCGGCCCATCTACCACATCCATAAATGGTGGGCTCAGCGGCTTGGCACGGTGTTTCGCGCGATTGCCCTTGGTGCATTGACGCCATCCGGCACCGACATCCTGAGCGCGTTCTACCGCCCAGTGCGGGTGAAGGACCTGACCGTCTTCGATCCCTTCATGGGCAGCGGCACAACTATCGGTGAGGCTGCGAAACTGGGAGCGCGCGCTATCGGCCGCGACATCAATCCAGTGGCGCATTTTCTTGTGAGAAATGCTCTTGCGTACCACGACCGGGATGAGGTGGTGCGCACGTTCCGAGACATTGAGCGCGACGTTGCCGATCAAATCCGAATTCACTACAAGACAATCTTGCCGGACGGAACCGAAGGCGAGGTTCTGTACTATTTCTGGGTCAAGCAGGTTGATTGCCCAGAGTGCGCAGAACAGGTTGATCTATTCTCATCGCGGGTGTTCGCCAAGCATGCGTATGCGAGTAAGTATCCGGAAGCAAAGGCAGTTTGTCCGTCTTGCGGTGAAATCAATTCGGTGCGGTACGATTCAACCCATACTGCATGCGTGAGTTGTGCTGTGGAATTTAACCCGCAGAATGGACCGGCTAGCGGGCAAAAAGCGACGTGTCCCAGCTGCGATCATAGCTTTCCCATTGCCAAGACAATTCGCGAAAAGAGCGCGCCGCCAGCTCACCGCCTTTACGCAAAACTTGTCCTGATGCCGGATGGCACCAAGATCTACGCCGCCGCCACTGAAGAAGACCGCAAAGCCTACGAGTTGGCTGAGAAGGCGCTTGAGGCCAGACCAAACGCCTATCCGGTGGTAGGGATCGAACCCGGTTACAACACCAATCAGGCTCTCGGTTACAATTACCGCTACTGGCACGAGATGTTCAATGCGCGACAGCTCCTCTGCCTGTCCATCCTAGCCGAGCGCATTCGCGCCATACCCGAGCCCGTGTTGCGCGAGCTTTTCGCGTGCCTGTTCTCTGGCGCGCTTGAATTCAATAATCTCTTCACTTCCTACAAAGGTGAGGGCACCGGTGCCGTGCGCCACATGTTCGCCCATCACATCCTGAAGCCCGAGCGCGTTCCGCTAGAAGCGAATGTCTGGGGTACACCGAAAAGTTCTGGTTCCTTTATGACCATGTTTGAAGGGCGGATACGCCGCGCGTTGGATTATGCCGACGAGCCCTTCGAGCTGCGTCTCCAAGGCTCGCAAGGCCAGAAGAAGACGACTGAAAAGGTCTTCGGTCTATCCGAGCGCCTCGGCTTTGACCTCGCCGAAGACTTCCAGTCCTTCAAGGACGGGAAGCGCGTCTACCTCTCGTGCGGCGATTCCAGCGTCACTGACATCGATGACGGAGCTGTCGACGCGATCATCACTGATCCGCCGTTCTTCGACAATGTGCACTACTCACAGCTTGCAGACTTTTTCCATGTCTGGCAGCGATTCATTCTTGGTGAGGCAGGCACACGGGCTACCAACACGACCCGCTCGCCAGCCGAGGTCCAGAACGCCGATGTTTCGGCCTTCACCGAGCGCCTCGGCGCGGTTTGGGCCGAGTGTCACCGCGTTCTCGCGGACGATGGTGTACTGGCCTTCACCTATCACCATTCGCGCTCTGAGGGCTGGACCTCCATGTTGTATGCGCTCATGGAAGCGGGCTTTGGGATCAGCGCAGCATTCCCGATCAAGGCCGAGATGTCGGTGGCCATGCCCAAGCATCAGGCCAAGGAGCCTATCGACCTTGATATCGTACTGGTCTGCCGCAAACGTCTGGCCCTGAAACAACATCAATGGAATGGTGATCTCTGGGGCACGATCCGTCCTAAGGCCGCAAGCCAAGTCGCCCGTCTTCGTGGGGCGGGACGAAAGCTCAGCCGCAATGATGTGCGCATCATTGTCATGGCTCAGCTTATCCGGCAGCTTTCCCGATCGCACAGTCAGGAAGCCGCCTTGTCTTTGCTCGAGGTCAGCAGCCCAGAAATTGAGGCTACCATCGAAAGCCTTCATGAGATCAATAAAAATAACTCTGCCGGAGGTCTTTCATGAGTCTCGTTTGCACGGTCTTCAAACATTGTGTTTCGGCCATGCGCACCAATGTTCTCATTGAGCGTGAAGGCCGGAACGACAAAGAATTTCACTTCCAGAACTGGTTCAAGGCACGTCTTGATGAGCTGGCAGAGCACTATGATGAGCCGGGCCGCAACACTTATCCCGACTTCAAGTTGGTACGCTACACGGAAGGCTACGAGCTGAAAGGGCTTGCGTATCCAGGCCGCGATGCGGACTACGATTGCAATAGCCAGCTTCCATGCGGTGAACACAACGGTCGCCAGGTTTTCTATGTGTTTGGCCGCTATCCGGTTGCACCCGATGGGAACCGCTACCCCGTGCTCGATTTGGTTGTCTGCCACGGCAGCTTCTTGAATGCCGACAACAGTTACCAACATAAGAACAAGAGTTTCCGCGGCTTCGGAAGCTATGGTGATATTCTTGTGCGCGATCGGAAGATGTATGTTGCGCCGACTCCCTTCGCTCTCGCAGACGGCGCAGCCCATCACCGGACACTGATACTGCCTGACGATATGGCGGTTGATGATGATCTGGTAGAAATAGCAACCCTGACGCGGCGCGAGGTCGAGCGGATGGTCGTCGCCTACAACTTCGACCTGCGCTCGAACACGCTGAAGACTGAGCTTGTACCAAACCCCAACGCGGGCAAGGAGCATGTCTTCAAGGCATACCGCATGCAGGGCGATCCCCTGACACCAGTTGCCTTGGTGGAACGCTCGCGCGGCAAGGCAGAGGCGGCATATCAGGACCTTTTCGGCGTCGATGACGAGGGAGGCACTGACGATGAGTGAAGATACCGCCGAAACTCCGCCGCTCTTGCCCGATGAATTTATTGACAACGCCCCAAGCCTTGGCACGTCTGCGAGCAAGCTCTCCGACTCCGAAATAAACAACAAATACGTTAAGGGTGAAGTGCGGATCGTAACCGAGCAAGCCCGTTATCCCATAAATTCTATTGCCGGAATCGTTGAAGATACATCCTACCGTATGTCGCCCGAATATCAACGGCGCCATCGCTGGGACCAAGATCGGAAATCCAAACTCATTGAATCACTCATCATGAACGTGCCCGTTCCGCCCATTTTCCTCTACGAGTACGACTACTCGAAATACGAGGTTATGGATGGGCTGCAGCGCTTGACGGCCATTCATGAATTCTACCGCAACAAGTTTAATCTCAGCGGTTTGACTGAGTGGCCTGAGTTGAATGGTCGCACATATGATCAACTTCCCTCCAAAGTTAGGGAAGGCATTGACCGCCGGTATTTATCATCCGTGATCCTGCTCAAGGAAACAGCCCACAGTGAGGAGGACGCACTCCGCCTCAAGCAACTTGTTTTCGAGAGGATCAATAGCGGCGGCGTCAGGCTGTCACCACAGGAATCCCGCAACGCGCTTTTTGACGGACCTATGAATCAACTTTGCATCCGCCTTTCGCGGACGCCTGCTTTGTGCCGCCTCTGGGGCATACCGGAACCGGAAGCCCAGGAGGTCGAAGGCGGTCTTCCTTCGGATGAGCGCATCAATAATGAAGACTTCCGAAAAATGACGGATGTGGAACTTGTGCTGCGCTTTTTTGCCTACCGGCAAAAGCACCGCCTGCACAAATCCGGTGAGCCATTGTCGTCGTATTTCGACAGGTACTTGCGAAAAGGCAACTTTTTCCCGCAGTCGACCCTTGATTCACTGGGCGCGCTATTTTTCGACACCATTGAGTTCGCGGAGGCGCTTCTGGGCTTTCGGTGCTTCTATCTCTACCGGAAGCGTTCGCGCAGCGGCGCGGATCATTGGTCTTGGCGCGAGAGCCCGACAACCACGGTCTATGACCCTCTGATGCTCGTGCTCAGCGAGTTTGTAACACAGCGCGAAATATTGCTGCCAAAGTCCCAGCAAATCCAAATCGATATCGAGGGCTTGTATAAGGCCGAGTATGACACGTTTGAAGGCCGCAATGTGAATCCGTCCGCGCTTCAGCAGCGCGAAGAGCATTACCGGACATTCTTCAACGCCTATCTCTGATGATGGAAGAGGCCCTTACCTCATTCGAGGCCGAACTCGATAAGCTGAATCGTTTTCTGCAAGCATCCGACGCAGAGGATGCACTGATCAGCCATATCCTTCGTCTACCCGAAGAGGAGCGAGCTGCGCTTGCTGCGCCACTGGAGCCAATCGAGGCGAATAGCACAATCAAGCGGCGGCAGAGCTATGTGTCTGCCATCATCGTTCTTTATGGTGCCCTGGAACGCTATGTAGAAGAGGCTGTGTCCGAGTATGCCGGGCAGCTGGTGGTGATCCACAAGGAGTTTCAGAAACTTCCGGAGAAGCTGCGTGCCCAGCACACCAAGCTGACGATTGACTATCTGGCCTCCCTCAAGGACGGCAGAGTCCGCGAAACCGAAGACATCTCCAGCGTCGTTGCGACCCTGCATGATTGCCTCACCGGAAAGACTCCGTTCAGGCTTAATGCTCGCGCGTTCTCGCTTCGGTCATCTAACATGAAGTTTGGGCGGATCCGCGAGATCATGGGGAACCTGGATATCCAAGTTCATGGTAGGCGGGTTCTTGCAGCGCCCAGCTACGCCCGATTCTTGCGGGACATGACCGGTATTTCTTTAAAGGATATGCACGACGGTGAAATTGAGAGCACGCTTGATCACATTGACGAGCTCGTGGCCTTGCGAAACGACATCGCCCATGGCGTTGCCAATCTTGAATCAATTGAAGACAGCAATATCGTGCGCGAGCGCGCCTCAAAGCTCCATGCTTTTGTTTCAGCAATCAATGAGATCCTGAATTGTGAACTAATGAAGCGTAGGTTGGAGCTGGGTCAGCTGAAAACTTTTGAAGGGGACATCCGCACTTTTGGCAATCACATCGTCGGCCTCTCGTGGCCATCAGGCCGGATTGCGCCAGGCGATATTCTGGTGATGCAACCTTCTGAAAAGGGTGCCGACCTAAGGTATGGCGCAATAGTCTCGATCCAAATTGATAGTGCAAATCAAGATGAAGTCGTCGGGACGGACGGGCTGATGATTGGTGTTCGAGTCCCCTTTCGGGTAAAGGCAAATGGTCAGTATTACGTATTGCATTTGAAGTGAATCGAATTTTGGCGCAGCCTGCCCGCTAGCGGAGCCGAGTTTGATTTACGGCGGCACCAAACAGCTTTTTCAGATTGCTGGAACAAGAAGAAGCCATCGAAAGAAAATGCGAATTATAATTCGCCGGCAAATAAAGCTATGTAGGCAATTAGCGCGTTGCGAGCGAGTTTCGCTGTTCTTCAAAGCATGCCGCAAATGGCTCCAACACCCGAGCCAGCGTGACCTCCGGCTCCTGCTTCCCGTCCATGATCGCCTCGACGATATCGGGCGCGAGCAGCGTGAGCCGCAGGACCCGGGTCATGTAGGACGGCGCGATCCCCTCGCGCTCGGCCAGTTCGGTGATTGTGGCGGACTCGCCCGACTCCAGCAGGCGCTTCCAGCGGAAGGCGCGCGCCAGCGCCTTGATCAAGGCGTCGTCGGGATGACGATGAGCGCGTGTGTCGTTTGGCATCTGCATTTCCTTCCGCCCGCCGCGCTTCACGATGCGAAACGGAACATGGAGCGTGACCACCTCTGGGATCGGCGTCGCGCGGGTCATGCCGCTGCACCTATGTCACCGGTCAGCATCTCCCGCGCGAACCCTCCGAGGCCGTCCACGCGAAGCCGGACGTTCAGGCCGTCGGTGCCGATGTCCACGCGCTCGATCAGCAGCGCAACGATGCGTGCCTGCTCGGCGGGGAACAGTTCATCCCACAGCGGGTCGAGTTGCATCAGGGCTGCGCGGACGTCCGCCTCGGTAATCTCGGCATCCTGCGCCCGCGCCGCCTTCCATGTCCCCGCCACGATCTCAGGTTGCCGGAACACGGCGCGCAGCTGCTCGATGACAGCCGCCTCGATCTCCCCCGCTGGCAAGCGGCCCACCGG
>SKVN01000089.1 GCA_007129405.1 Kiritimatiellia bacterium | reverse complement strand
TGCAGGAGAGATTAAGGTGAAAGATTAGGTGGAAAGATTAGGGATGATGCAGAAGCAACCTTTATCTTTCGCCTTAATCTTTCGCCCTAATCTGCATTTGAACAATGAAGTTACTGGCTAGCCTAACAGCCTCGACACCCACACCCATCACTGATACCGTAAATACCCGAGGAGAGACACGCATATGAGAAATAACATCATCCGATTTTTTTGTGTCGTTGCAGCAACCACAAGCAGTCTTTTAGCCCAATCCAGCTACCCGCCCGCATCCTGGCAGGATCAGCCCGACCCGCTGGCCAGCGATCTGGCCGAAGTCAGCGGTAACTTCATAAGCTTTGCTGGCCAATATCCAGCAACCTTTAACTACTATCAAGCCGCTGGTAACAACACATTCAATGCCGAGCTGTTCGGGCTGCTGTACGAAACCCTCCTTGATCTCGATCCATTTACGCTTGAATACAAGCCGGGATTGGCGACCGCCTGGACCATATCCGAAGATAAAAAAACCTTTACATTCACGATCGATAAACATGCGCGCTGGAGCGATGGAAAGCCTATCACGGCTGCTGACGTTCGCTGGACCTACGACACCATCATGGACCCAGCTAACTTGACTGGGCCAATCAGGGTCTCCTTTGAAAGATTTGATCCACCAGAAGTCATCGATGAACACACGATCGCCTTCACCGCCAACACCGTTCACTGGCAAAACCTGGGAGCTGCAGGCGGTTTCATGATTCTACCCAAACATGTATATGCCGAAGAAGATTTCAACCGACTCAACTTTCGCTTCCCCGTCGTCTCCGGCCCCTACAAGCTTGGACGCATTCAAGAAGGAACCTCCGTACAGCTAAAGCGGAGGGACGATTGGTGGCGACGCCAACAACAACGAGCACAAAACCTCTATAATTTCGAGACGCTGACCTTCCGCTTTTATGCCGAACGCGAAAATGCCTTTGATGCTTTTGAGCAGGCCCAACTCGATATGTTTCCCGTGTTTACCGCGCGCGTATGGGCCCGTGAAACACAAGGCCGACGCTACCTCAACAATTGGATCGTTCGGCAAGAAGTGCGCAATCACCAGCCCGTGGGGTTTCAAGGTTTTGCCATGAATATGCGACGGGCACCGTTTGACGACATCCGTGTTCGCAAAGCCATGGCCCATCTACTCAATCGTGAGCGCATGAACCGAACCCTCATGTTCAACATGTACTTTTTGTATTCATCCTACTTTGAAGATCTATACTTTGATGGATCTCCCAATAACAATCCCGTCTTCAACTATGACCTCTCTAAAGCCCGTGCGCTGCTGACAGAAGCAGGCTGGGAACCAAATCCGCAAACAGGCCGACTGGAAAAGGAAGGCAAGCCTTTGACATTTTCATTCCTGGCGCGCGACCCCACCGCTGAGCGCTTTCTGCAAATCTTCAATGAAGATCTCTTGCGGGTCGGCATTACCATGAATATCGAGCGACAGGATTGGGCCGAATGGAGTCGCTCCATGAACCGGTTTGATTACGACATGACATGGGCAGCTTGGAGTGGAGGCGTCTTCAAAAATCCTGAACCCATGTGGCATAGTACTGAAGCCGATCGCGCGGGAGGCAGCAACATTACCGGTTTCCAACATAACGAAGTAGACAGACTCATTGAAAAACAAAAAACGATCTTCGATGTTGCCAAGCGCCATGACATCGTACGCCGCATCGACGCCATCCTCACGGAACATGTACCGTATATCCTGCTCTGGGGATCCGACGCCAACCGCATACTGTATTGGAACAAATTCGGCACGCCCCCGACCGTGCTCTCGCGATTGGGAGATCATAGTGCATCACGTGCCTATTGGTGGTTCGATTACGATGCGGATGCTGAGCTCCAGCACGCTCGCAGCGAAAACCTCCCGCTCCCACCCCGCCCATCCCCCATCCACTTCGACCGCGTCTTCGAAGCCATGCAAGAAATCATGGATTAATGCTTAGGCATACGGCGCTAGGGGGTTGGCACTAGCTGGATATGCAACAGCTCAAATTTTTCCTAACAACGAGAATCCTAAAGACGAACAACGGGGATTTTCGCCACAGCGGAAATTCCGCATGAACCCCCTTGCCTCGTCTTCGCCCACATACTACAATCGCGCAATGCAAAACAATCGACTTTGGATATACCGTCCAGGCCAACCGGTTTCCGGAAGAAAGTACGTACTGTACTGGATGCAACAAGCCCAACGCACAAAAGGCAATCTAGCTCTGGACTGGGCTTTGACGGCGGCCCACTCTTGCCAATTACCCCTCGTTGTGGCCTTCGCCCTCACGCCTTCATTTCCGGGGGCCAATGCGCGCCACTACCAATTTATGTTCGCAGGTCTCGCAGATGTAGAACAAGCTCTCCACAAACGGAAAATCCCATTTGTCATCCGCCTCGGCAATCCACCTGATGTGATTGCAGAACTCGCCCGTGATGCGGCGCTGCTGGTAAGCGACATCGGTTATCTCCGCATCCAGCGCTCCTGGCGAAAACAGGTTACCCAAACCATTGATTGTCCCTTCAGTGCGATCGAAACCGATGTCGTGATTCCCGTACAACTCGTGTCAGACAAGGAAGAATATGCAGCTCGCACCATTCGTCCCAAAATACATCGCCATTGGAAACGCTTTCTCGAAGAGCCGCTACAAACGCCTCCAGAAAACATGCCGCTAAAGAATCCTCCCGCTTCAAACATCAAACTTGCCGATGGCATCGGGGATCTTCCCATTGACCATAGCATTCCACCTGTATCGCAGTTTATAGGAGGACAAGCCGCCGCGCAAAAGCAATTGGCCGCTTTTCTGCGAACGGGACTCAATCAATACGACACCAATCGCAATGATCCCGCTAACAATCTGTGCTCCAACATGAGCCCGTACCTGCATTTCGGGCAAATCGCCGCGCTCGACATAGCCAAGCAGGTGCTCGCAACCAATGCGCCAAAGGAGGCCACCGAGAGCTACCTGGAGGAGCTGATCGTCCGCCGTGAGCTGAGCATGAATTTCGTGTACTTCAACACGGGGTACGATGCATACGAAAAGGCCGTCCCCGAATGGGCTCGAAAAACATTGACCAAACACGCTCGCGACAAGCGCGCCACGCTATACACCCGCGACGAACTAGAAAACGGAAATACGCATGATCCCTATTGGAATGCCGCCCAGATGGAAATGGTCCAACAAGGCAAAATGCACAACTACATGCGGATGTATTGGGGCAAGAAAGTTATCGAGTGGAGCGAGTCTCCCGAAGAAGCTTTTCAAACCCTCATCGAGATGAACGATTGCTACGAAATCGACGGACGCGACCCCAATGGTTACACAGGCGTATCCTGGTGCTTTGGCAAACACGATCGTCCGTGGACGGAAAGGAATATTTTTGGCACCGTCCGCTATATGGCCGCCTCTGGCCTCCAACGCAAATTCAAAATTCAAGCGTATGTCGATCGTATCCTCGGCCCTGAAAGTCAACCCTCGCTGTAAATTGGTCAAGCTTCTGACGCACGGTCAAGGACAACAAAACTTTATGCAAAAAGGATTAGTCGGTAGCTACTGCGCCTCTTGCCTGGGGATTGGCACATCTGGGGCAATAGTTCCAAGCAGCACGTACGGAATAGCGCACGCTTTTATCAAATTAGCATTGCACTTTTTCTGAAAGCATGGTTGCATTTCTCTGGGTTGCGTGTGCATTTGTCAAACACAGCAGAAAGGGGTTCACAATGACGGAAGAAACCGTAGGAGCACAGCAGGAAGAAACAGTGGAAGAAACCGCCAGCGAGAACGTCGCACTCAAAGACGCCTCACTCGGTAATCGGATCGTTGCCGTGTTGATCGACGGCATTCTTGCATCGGCCGTTTGGATTGTACCTATCGTCGGGTGGATCATCGGTGTGGCCTATTTTCTCACGCGGGATGCCTTGCCATTCCTGGATGGACAAAGTATTGGCAAGAAGGCCATGAAACTGCGGGCCGTTGATGCCACAACAGGCAAACCGCTCACAAACCAATGGGGACCGTCGGTCATACGTAACATCGTACTGTACATACCCTTCTTCTTTATTGTTGAGCTCATCGTACTAGCCAACAACAAGGATGGACAACGACTGGGAGATCAGTGGGCCAAAACGCGGGTCGTGACCTGCGAAGCCTGATATATCCCACATAGCATACTATGCTACGATCCCCACGATTCATATGAACCGTGGGGATTTTTTTGCTTATACACTTCGCATGCAGGGATGCGCTGGAACCTTGCCATACAATTTCCAGCCCCGTGAAGCCCTACATATATATCAACCAGAAGACGGCGAGTATCACGCCAAGATCAGCCAGGATATGCGTCAACATGCAAGATGCGCGGCTCCCCGCCGTGTTGCCAGCCTGCTTCCAAATCCAGGAAATCGCCATAAGCCCCCCTAGACATAGCATCAACCAACCCAGTGGCAGGAACCCGTAGAGAACCATAACATGATATCCGGCAAAGCAAATATGCGCCCAACCTGTTTCCGACCGTAAGCGATGCCAATGGTATTGCTCTAGAATCGGATGGACGATACCAAAATACGGAATCATCAAAATAAATGCAGCACCATCGAGGCGATAATGGGCTAACCACTGCGCCGGGGCAACCAGCGCAATCCGTGGCAGGAAAAAATACACCACAGGCCCAGCGAGTACACAGACAAAGCTCACATACCTGGCAATCCGGTTTTCCTGCTCACGCGTCCGAACCCACCGCCCAAAACGATGCCACAAGATGATTTGCAAATGATACGCCAGAATGGCAAGCCAAGCATGCGAGTATCCTACCCAGAATATTCCCACAGCAACATAAGGAGTCAAGAGCCGTAACCAACGCATATAATGCATACCTAATAAACTCGGATCACACGGCAACACCAGTTTTACGCTGTCGCCACAGCGTGAGCAACAAGCGTCTGCTCATCATCATTCTGAATTTTCACACCTCTAACCGAGGCAAACATGTTGACACCCACAGACGAATCTCGCAGCAGCACAGGGTGGTAATATTCCGTATAACCCAGCAGTTCCCCCTGCGAACCCACTCGTTCCGTCAGCAGCATTTGCGGCATACCCAACATTTCTTCCCGGCGTGCCCGCTTTATTTCTTGCCCTACCGCACGCAGCAGCTTGCTGCGCTCGGATTTGACTTTCTCCGACACCTGTCCATCCATCCGATCCGCCCGCGTTCCGGAGCGACGCGAATACTTGAACGTGTGAATATGGCCAAACCCGACCTCCTGCACCACGGATACCGTGTCTGCAAAATCCGCATCCGTTTCGCCCGGGAACCCAACAATCACATCCGTGGTAAAATGAAATCGCTCGTGCGCCGACTTGATCGCAGCGACCTGATGCATATATTGCGCAATGGTGTAGAATCTACGCATCCGCAACAAAACCCGGTCCGATCCACTCTGGAGACATAAATGCAAATGCGGACACAGACGCGGATGACCAAACAAGGAAACAAATCGATCCGTGACGCCCTCCGGTTCCATCGAGGAGATCCGCACCCGATAATCACCCGGAACCTCCAGAATTTTTTCGATCAGTCCGTCGAGACCAAGACCTTCATCCTCATACCGCCCAATATTAACACCTGTGATAACAATCTCGCGCGCCCCCGTATCCAGAATCTTGCGAACATGCTCCAAAACTTCACCCGCCGGGCGACTTACTGCCCGTCCACGCACAGCCGGAACAATGCAATACGTGCAGAAATTATCGCAACCATCCTGCACCTTGACGGCCTGTCTCATATGAAATCCACCATCAGTCAAACCATAGCCAAAAACACTTCCCTTGAAACGCCCCGGCTCCACGACCTCACCCCGGAAATGCGCATCCACCAAATCCGGAATGGAACTTTTGGCATTATTAGGAACAACGTACGTGATGCCCGCCTCCGCTTCCAGTGCATCGCGTTGGCTCACCGCCATACAACCTGTGGCAATCACAATGGCTCCCGGCGATGCCGTGCGGATCGACTGGCGTATGGCCGCACGTGATTTGCGGTCCCCCTGATTTGTTACCGTGCAGGTATTGATCAAATAAACGTTAGCCTCGGCGTCCGCCGACACAATCTCGTACCCGCGCGCCTGCAACGCCGTAACCAGCGCATCCGTCTCGTGCTGGTTCATCCGGCACCCTAGCGTCCGGCACGCCACACGTCGCTTCAGTACAGACTCAACTTGTCTGTCTTGGTTCTTGCATTCTGCCATTCCTAATCCACACAGATATTACTCTCCCTGCGCAACGGCATTCGTTCCATATTCCGCAGCACGCTCCGCAACAGCACGAGGCAATTCATGCCCCACACCTATCAATCCATCAATGGAAAGATCTTCATCAATCTCGGGCCAGTGTAATCCATACCCGGAAGCAGAGACCTCCACACGCCCAAGCGACGCAAACGATGCATTTCGCAATCGTGGTGATTGATCACGCAAATTAACAGCATAAGAAGCACCATCAACAATCATGTGAAGTGTTGTTCCCTCCACTTTAACATCCTTGACTATGTGATGTTGATTCATTGCATTCGCTCCTTGAACGCATACCATTGCTCTAATATATAATCGAAGTGCGAGAATATGATGCGCCGAACTATACGCTTGTCACCTGCGTTCATATTATATGCATGTGCCTCTACAGCTTCAAACAATTCCTCTATCAACCAATACTTCGCTTCTGCATCACCCTTCTGGCAATGTATATGAGGTGGTTCATTCCCTTCATTGGCATAGAAAAAGAAACGCCATCCTGCAAGCAAAAGCACTGTTGGCATTGTAAGTTTCCTTACCCGTTTTTGGTTCCCTTGCGAACAGGTATCTTGTTGCCCTGCCCACGCCCCACTGTCCACGCTCCACGCACCCCTCCCGGAGCCTAACAGTTTTTTCTGTCAAAATGTTTCTGTCTAATTCCCCCCGGCTCTCTTGCGCGCGGGAATCTTCAGATCATATTTTTCCTGTGCATCCGCGAAACCAGGTATTTGTTCGCGGTAGCGTACCACCATCTTCTTGAGAGCAGCACGTTGTTTCTCGGATAACGCGCCGCGTTGATCAAACTGTTTCTTCAGCGATTGATAGAAGGACTCATCATTAAATTCGCGGCGACCGCGTTTCACGGGCGCAGCCCACTCCTTTACTGCCCCCATCAACTCCAGCAGCGGCCCACTCTCTTGATCCACCTCGGGAATCGGCTGAGACCCCAGATCCATGGATTCCCTAACGCTCTCGAAACCGTCAATCTGATTGGCATGCTGCATGACAATTCGATCGAGTGCCCGTAACTGGTTCGTGGTCAACCGACGCCCGGCCTTCACCTGCTCCTGCAAGGAGTCGACAAACCCCTGCGTTTTTTCATCAAAATCCAACTTTTGCAATGCATCGAATTTAACAAAAGAACTATCGCGTGGTGGCCCGGCATCCGGCGATTCCAGCAATGCTTGCATGCCCTGCTCTTGCAGCACCTCTGCCACAGCAGGAACCTGCTCACGATAGCGAACCGCAATCTTGGCCAAGGCTTCGAGCTGTCGCTCGGTTACCGGCTTCTCGCCAGCTTCCAAGGCATCAGCAACGGACTTCACAAACTTCTGATCATCGTAGGTGCGCCGTCCGCGCTTGACCGGCGGTGCCCACTCCTGGACACCTTCCAGCACAGCAAGCAGCGCCTTTACTTTGCTCGTATCGGCTTCGGGCGCTTTGGCACCTTCCACCCATTGTTCGAACTGGGTATAAAACGCCTGGAGCATTTTACCCCAGTCCACATTCCCCTCCTCAATCTCATCCAGCTTCGCTTCCATATCCGCTGTAAATTGTACATCGAATAATGCTGGCAAATCACTAGTGAGAAAGGCATTCGTTTTCATCCCGATTTCACTGGGATGCAGGGTACGATTACGGCTTTCGACATATTTGCGCTGCTGCAGCGTGGTTAAGATCTGGGCATAGGTGCTCGGCCGCCCAACGCCATTGGCCTCCAGCGCCTTCACCAGCGATGCCTCGCTAAAGCGTGCCGGTGGTTGTGTCTCTTTCTGCTCGCCCTGCAGGGACAAACAAACCAATGGTTCGCCCTCATGCACAACCGGAAGAAAATCGATTTGATCCTCTTCTTTCTTATCCGAATCAGCAGCCACACGCCGATAACCGTCGAATTTGGTTTCCGAGACTGTTGCCGTAAATAGATACTTGCCCGCCGCGCTTCCCTCCGGCTTGGATTCGGCTCCGGCCGGCGCAACCGGTGCCTCAACATGCACGGTGCGTTGTTCAACCTGTGCCGGCACCATCTGGCACGCCACAAAACGCTCCCAGATCAACTGATATAGCTTCAATCCCGCCGCATCCAGAAACGATTTGGCTTTCGCCGGTGTAACCGAAACATCCGTAGGACGAATTGCCTCATGCGCCTCCTGCGCGCCACCGCGGCTGCGATAACGATTCGGTTTTTCCGGAAGATAATCCTTCCCGTACTGTTTGCCGATAAAATCGCGACAGGACGCAACCGCATCATCCGACAAGGCCACCGAATCCGTACGCATGTACGTAATCAAACCGGCGGGACCGTCTCCCATGTCTACCCCTTCGTACAGCTTCTGCGCCACGCTCATCGTCTGCTTGGGCGACATCCGCAAAAAGGTGGACGCTGCCTGCTGCAACGTACTCGTAATAAAAGGCGGGTACGGATTCCGGCGGACCGTGCGCGTTTTGATCCCAGCCACCCGCATGGCACACCCTTTGAGATCCTGCTCTACCTGCGCAGCAATTTCCGCCGACCGAATCTCCGCCTTCTCCCCGTCGATCTTTACCAAACGCACGAGAAAGGGATCCGTCGGAGCCACAAGCTTCCGAACTTCCGCACCAAACACCCAGTAGGCGTCCGGTTTGAAATCGCGAATTTCCTGTTCACGCTCGCACACCAGGCGCAAGGCCACGGACTGCACACGCCCCGCCGAAAGACCGCGCTGCACCCGTCGCCAGAGCAGAGGGCTCACTTTATAACCGACAATCCGATCCACAACCCGGCGAGCCTGCTGGGCATCCACGCGGTTCATATGAATTTCGCCCGGATTCTCAAATGCTGCACGCACCGCTTTGGGGGTAATTTCATTATACGTCACGCGGTAAAACGGTTTGCCTTTATTCGCGCGTTTGCTTTCCAATAAAGCCTTCAAATGCCACGCAATGGCCTCTCCCTCGCGGTCAGGGTCGGGTGCCAGATAGATGGCATCGCAATCCTTGGCCGCAGCCTCCAATTCATCCACAACCTTCTTGCGCCCTTTCACCACTTCATACTGGAGCTTGAAACCCTTATCAACATCCACTCCAAGAACCTTTACCGGCAAGTCGCGTACGTGCCCCATCGAAGCCTTGACTTTGTAATCCGATCCCAAAATTTTGTTGATGGTCTTCGCCTTGGCCGGCGACTCTACAATCACTAAATTCTTACCCATAT
This sequence comes from Kiritimatiellia bacterium, assembly GCA_007129405.1. Lineage (GTDB taxonomy): Bacteria > Verrucomicrobiota > Kiritimatiellia > UBA8416 > UBA8416 > T3Sed10-140. The sequence goes on along the minus strand of SKVN01000089.1, from coordinate 12,093 downwards.
TATCTCTTCTCCCTGATGACAACCGTCATCCACTTTTTCTGATGAAAAACAACCTATGTCTTTTCAAACTGTCAAAGCGGCAATGAATTGCCACCCTCCATAACAAACCATCTTCCTTGCTTGGAGCGACGCAATCCCTTGCGTCCGCTCTCCTGGCTGTTTTCAGGCCTTCCACTAATGCAAAAGCGCAACGCTCCTCCCGGGCAACATTTTTATCACTTTTTTCAACTCTAAACCAATTAACAGAGACGCCATGCCGGCGGGTGCAATGCCGCTCTCCCGTATCAGGCGGTCAACACTCATATCGCCACCGCCCAGTAATGCCACAACCCTACGTTCTTCTTCACTGAGACCCGACGCACAATAGCCTTGCTTGACGGCAGCTTCACATTGTTCGGGAAACAGCATTTCGAAATGCTCAAGCAGATCCCGTAATTCCGTAACAACATGCGCACCATCGCGAATCAAGGCATTGGGACCGCGCGAGGCATACGAATCGATCCGCCCCGGCACAGCGAATACACTCCGCCCTTGCTCCATGGCCTGATTCGCCGTAATCATGGCCCCACTTTCCTGCCCGGCCTCAACCACCAGCACCCCGCGCGACATCCCGCTCACAATCCGGTTACGCATCGGAAACGTCGTCCGGTCCGGCTTGCGTGCAAACGGAAACTCACTGATCACGGCTCCGTTTTCCGCAATGCGTTCTGCCAAGCGAACGTTCTCCACAGGATACAAGTGGTCAAAACCGCCACCAATCACTGCGATCGTGCGTCCCCTTGCCTGTAATGCGCCCTCATGCGCGGCGGTATCCACGCCCAATGCCAGACCACTCACGACACACAGCCCCGCTTTGGCGACCCCGAACGATAGTTTCTGCGCACATTCCACACCATAGTGCGTGGGGTGCCGGGTCCCGACAACCGCAATCGATTGCGCATCCCCGGCCCGCAAGTGCCCCCGGACATAGAGGGCAAGCGGCGGGTCATGGATCGTGAGCAATGCAGCCGGGTACTCCGGATCCAAGGGCGTGACGATCTGCACCCCTTTGGCCAGGGCATCGGACTCCTCTTGAACCGGATCGATGCGCTCCCGCTGCGCAACCACAGCCCGCGCCAGCACCGGTCCAACCCCATCGATTTGCTGCAATTCCTGTGCCGATGCCGCAAAAATAGCGCTTACCGAACCAAGTGCCTCTGCCATCGCACGAACACGAACCGGGCCCACCCGATCCATCACGTTCAATGCAATATACGCCTCTCGGTCAGTCAACGACACAGTTCCAACTCCTCAACAAATGCAACTTTAAGAAGTGCGGTGACTACCACATCTTCCCACACACCGTCAAGGAATCCCTTCAAATTACCCATGAAAGGCAGAACGAACTGCGGCAATGATCTGATCCTGCTCGGCATCCGTCATATACGGGTGCATAGGAAGGCTGACAACGCGCTCGGCAATGGACTCGGACACCGGAAACGCCCCTTTACCCTGCGCCAAAGCATCAAAGGCTGGCTGCAAATGCAAAGGCACCGGATAATGCACGGCAGTTGGAATGCCCGCCGCTTTCAAGACATCGACAAACGTTTCCCGATCCGGCACCTGCAACGTGAATTGTGCATAAACGCTCGTATTATCCGGTGCCACATACGGCAAAATCAATCCCTCAATACCCTGCAGCTCCTGCTTATAGCGATTACCGACCCGCACCCGATCACAACGTTCCTGATCAAAAAGCGGCATCTTGGCCAACAGCACCGCAGCCTGCAAAGCATCTAAACGCCCATTCAGCCCAATGCGCGGGTGATGATAGCGCCGATCCTGCCCATGCTCGCGAATTTCCCGCATCGCTTTCGCCAGCGCTTCATCATTCGTGAAAATCGCGCCCCCATCGCCATATCCACCCAGCGGTTTGCTCGGAAAAAAGCTGGTGGCACCAATCAGCGAAAGTCCGCAAGATTTGCGATCCTTGTACAACGCACCAAAAGACTGTGCAGCATCCTCTATCACCGGCAAGCCATGCTTGCAGGCAACGGCATTAATCGCATCCATATCTGCACATTGTCCATACAAACTTACCGGCATAATGGCTTTGGTCCTGGGCGTAATGGCCGCTTCAATCAGTGCTGGATCCAAATTATACGTCTTAGGATCAATATCCACAAAAACCGGCTTGGCACCCAGAAAGGCAATCATTTCTCCTGTGGCAATAAACGTGAACGGCGTTGTGATTACCTCATCACCGGCACCGATACCCAAAGCCATCATCGCAATCAACAAAGCGTCGGTCCCCGAACTCACGCCAATACAATGCTGCACACCAACATAATCCGCGAGCATCGTCTCTAGCAAACCAACTTCCGGACCATTAATATAAGCACCATGCGCCAATACGCGATGCAAACGCCGCTCCAGATCCGCTCTGATCTTGTCCTGCTGGATTCCAAGATTTATGAACGGAACCCCCGTAGAAACGGGAAGCGCGCAATAAAAATCAGGCGACATCACCCGATCACCTCCACGCGCCAAAAGTTGAGAATCCTCCGTCAAGACAACACACTTGCCATCGAATCGACTCACCGCCCGCAATAGTTGCTCGTGCGCCGGATTCTCTGCATTCCACACATCCCCCTCGCCCGCCAGCGCCGCCAACCAGTGCTTCCCTTCAGAAAAAGCCTTGATTCGCGACCGCGCTTCTTCGGCAGGTTGTGCCACCTCTTGCTCCTGAAGCAATGCCTCAACAGCGCGCTGCAATTCCCCGACAGCACCCGCATACAGAAAAACTCTCCCCCCAAGGGCATCGCAATGTTTTGTTACATGTTCCCATTGCCCCGCATCGCCACTGCCAGCCAATTGAGCAGCCCACATCGTATCCAACAATATATTCATCTATACCCCTATTTCGAAGGAATCATTATACATCATGTATTCTCGGGTGGCGGCACCAAATACATGGCAATCCGCGCATTCTCGAATACTTTTACAAATCGCGAATCGGCCTCTATATCAGCAACAAAATCTGCAGGATATATCCCCAAGTCCGTATATGCGTCATCCGGTACCCCAATCAAATATTTTTTCACAACAATCGCCCCAATCCGCTCGCGATGTAAAATCTCTAATCGGAAATCATTATCGCCCTGCCAAAAATCACGCAGCCAATAGCGCAAATACCAGTCATGCTTGACCGGAAACAACCGATAGTTCCCTTCCGGATACATAAACACCCGCGGCGGATTGGGCGGCGATTCTCGTAAGTGCGCGATAGCATCTTTCAAATCCGGGTGAACCGACCGCAACGAATAAATCTTTGCATAAACATGCCCAGCCTGCAAAATGGCAAGTGCTGCTATGATCGATGCGGTTACACGTATACGTGGCGAGCGGCCTAGCCACTCTACAAACGGAAGCAGCAGAAAGGGTATCGCCGGAAGGAAGAATCGAGCATCAGGTGCTGTCCGTAACAGATAAGCTGTCGGTATGACATAAGATAGTCCCGTCAGCAAAAGTCCTGTACCTGATGGCGTTCCTTGTACAGATTTTCTGGATGCCACTTCGCACAATCGCCACCCTGCCCCCAACAAGAGCACCAACCATAATACCCCGCCCCCATAAATCAGGTAGTTTTGCGGAATCCGCAGATCTCCTGGATGATTCGCAATAATATCTTTTTCATACGATGAGACGAGCCGAGAGGGACGTTCAGCTCGAACAGGCTCACGCTCTTCATCACGCAAAGTATCTGTATCAAGTTCTCCACGCACCGTAGGTGAGGATGTCTGGCCTATGGCATGATAATCCTTTTGCCAACTGGACACCGTCCGCGAAAGACTCTCAAAAGGATAATACCGTGCATTGGCATAATGCGAGAGGGTTAGATCCCAAGCGAAACAACACAACAAAAGAGCAACAAGTACCACAAACGCCCGCAGAAATGCTCTAGGCATCACACGGCGAACAGGGGCACCATTCCATCCTTTATAACCATTCATCCACACGACCACCAGAAATGCTGGCACAAACAGGAATGCCGTCACTTTCAACGAAAGTGCCAACAACATGAAAATCGTTCCCGATTTCCAGTGCCCGTAATACGCCAGCGCAAATGCGAGCAGGATTTGTGCTGTCACGGGGATATCCTGATAGTGTGCAACGGAAAAAATGGAGGCGACCGGCAGGGTTGCAAGTAGCAAGACATATAACACAGGAACGCGCGACATTTTCCCATTACGACGACGCGCCAACCAACCCGCCGCCAACAAGAACTGGAGCCAGAATAACACATGATAGATTTGCACACTGGTAAATGAACGTCCCGTAAGGCGATACACAATGGCTCCGACATAATGCCATCCATTCACATGAGGATAAAAACGCGTTTCGTAATCTTCCCAGCCCACCGGTATTCTCGATTCAAAAACAGGACGCGCTAAACTCTCGGCCTGATTCGTGAGCATGAAATAATGCGTGACCTCATCTCCAATCATGGGTTCGCGGGATATGAGACCGACAACGAGCGATCCCACAAGAGCAAACAACACGACAACCAAGAGCAAGAGATACGGGCCCGGCATCTTCAAATGAAATCGAGAGGGAGCAAGAAGCGGCGGGGATACGGGCAAATCCACCGCAACCGGCGTTGGCGGCACAACCTTAAACACATGCCCGGCCTTTTGTTCCATCCTCTCAATGCGGCTTTCGAGCTCGGCACAACGTTGCGCCATTTTTTGCTGTTGATGTTCATGCTTGCTGAATGCCAACGAAAAGTGGAAGGCGATAAAGAGAATAAAGGTTGCCAGAATGCCGACAACGGTAACCCAGTAATCCGTTCCGAAAAGCATGCCGATCAGATCCACGGACTGCGGAACAATGGCACTGAGCAAAAGCAAAAGCCCCGTCACCATCCAAAGCAAAGCATACCGTTCCCGCAATAACGACCGCCGAATACTCTCAAATGTCACAACAAGAACGATCGAGCTGAGAAGACCAACCAGTATCCGTAAGCGGATCGGGTCCGTTACACGCACCAGACCGTGCAAAAAACCAGGGAATATTCCCGAAACAAGCAACACGACACCTGCAAACAAAAAAAGTGCCAGATGCACACGCACGGCGCGGCGCTCCCACATAACTTGCATAACAGCCAAGCATATGAGCAGTCCGACCAAAACCGCCATCAAACGTGGTAACGTCGTTCCCATAGACTGGGAAATCACAAATAACAAATGATCCTTTAACTCAATTAACGTCATGGAAATTCACCATATGGGCAGAAATGCCCGGCTGCACAGGTCGTACACGGTCAACAATGAGGGCCAACAAAACCTTGAATGCATGAAAAAAAGTGTCCCACTGTCCGATCGATGACTCCCCCGCCGTCCTAGGGCGAAAACGTACCGGTACTTCTCGGAAAGAATACCCTAAACGCCGGACAAAAGCCAACGCTTCGGGTTCAGGATAATCGCAAGGGTAAGACTGCGAAAAAACATACAACAAGCGCCGATTGACCAACCAAAAGCCCGACGTTGGATCCGTCACCTTACTCCGGCAAATCATCGAAAGAAAAAGAGCCAGCCCACGAACACCTACATAACGCATGCGCGTACTCACGATCTGTTTTTCTCCCCCGAATCGGCTCCCGACGACAAGGTCGACATCCCCATCCTGCATTGCCGTCAGCAAATGATGTGCCTCTGACGGCGGATGCTGCCCATCCCCATCCAAACGCAACAAATACGAATAACCATTTTGCCAGGCATATTGAAAGCCCGCCTGCACCGCAGTTCCGACACCCGCGTTGTATGGCATATTCAAAACATGCGCCCCATGTTCCCGTGCCACTTGGGCCGTTGCATCATGGGACCCATCATTGATCACCAGAACAGGAACATCCGGCAACGACTTCTGCACTTCCGCCAACAAATCCGGCAAGCACAGTGCCTCATTGTACGCCGGTATCATTACAACAAGTGAATCCATCATCAGCAAAAACAATCCCGCGTTATGTAAGTACAATACCCTGTTATCTGCAAAACGTAGTAAAAAAGAGACACGCCAAGCGAGGTAAATTATGCTGGAGTTTATACACAAGACTGTCAACGGCATTCTAGCGTGCATCAATAAACGCTAAAAAGAAAGCGATTCGATACGAATACGGTGCGCAAGCACTCCGAGATCACGTTCAAATCCCCGGATGCCAGCTTGACTCGGATCATACGGATTGGGAATATTCAGCCGATATACACCGGTTGCCCCCTCCCAATCACAGTCAGCTGCGCGTGGAATCTGCAGCGAATACGAAGAAAACTCAGAATCTACCTGCAACACATGCTTATCTTCCGACCATGGCGTAACGATTTCCACAATTTGCGGGATATCCTGTCCGGATGTTGCCCAAATCGTAAATTTCACGGTTCCGCCTTCCGGAGGCACAGGTCCAACAATACCGCCCCCGTCCCGGCTCCACTCGGCAGGCACCATATTGCCAGCGTCATCCTGTAGTCTGCGGCGATACTGTCCCCAAGGCTCGCGCAATGCCAAGGGACCGCCATCAAGAATTTTATCAACCACAACCCCTGCTGCAGGAGCAGCAAGTGGGTTTGCCCGCATCAACGCTATCCGAATATCATGCTTCCGACGCTCGGCAGGTAATAATCCGCGAGAGGCAACTCTGGCAAATGACCCCGTATGGACGGACAATATCTCAAAAACAACCCCATCCTCCATGCCCGGGTTGCTATATGCTGTCGTCCACAAAACCTCCTCTTCGCTCGCCTTTTCCGCAAGCCAACGAGCAACGCGAGCCAAGCGACGTCGGTCATACTGCCCAATCCCAATCACGCGTGTGCGATTATCCACCGCAAAAGGAAAACTGAACGGCTGATAATCAAACATCGTCAACCGATCACCTATTTCAGCCTTGATCTCCTCCACGAATCCCAGTGCCCCGGCATCCACACGCACGAAATACGGAGCTGGCCACCGGACAAGATTTGCCCCCCCGACAAACAGCAAAATAACGACAACAGCTCCCTTGGCAGCCACCCGTAGTCTTACTTCAGTAAATAGAGTAGCTACTTTTTGCGCGGTAACCGCTAAAAATGGTAACACCGCCAGAGCCAAAAGCGTATAAGCAGGCAGCAAGCGACGCTGACTCCACATCCCCATCTGCTCCGCTCCCTTCAAGTAGAAAAACACCGGAGCAGTAGCAACAAACAATAGCAATACCCAAAACGACTTGCCCGAATGCTTCCAAAAGCATGTACCAGCAAGTCCGAAGCCCAACAGCAAACCAAGAGGCATACGGACACCCTCCCAAGCTTCCCGCCACCCGGCACGCACCAGATGCTGATCTCTCCATACCACAGCCGCATATAACAAAGGAATCAGGGCCGCACCAACTAACAAGCAGCGCACCACAGGGCTATCCATCCATTGGGTTGCTCGCTCGCGCCAGCATGCACGCGTCCCCAGTCCCAACACAAAAAATACAACCGCACCTCCGCCAAATAGCACAGGCAACCGATGTGATGCGCTCATACGGTAACCGTGGCGCATGCCTGCCAAAGAAAACGCACCATACGGACTGCATATCCATTCTGTCATCGCCAGAAGAACCGAAAAGCCCAAACCAAAAGAAAAAACAACGAAAAGAGCATCCTTTGCTTTTGTCTTTGGATCAATCGATGCAAGAACCACAAATGGAAGCGCCACAACAATATAAACCGGATGAAAGCTTACAGACAAACCTGCTAAAAAACCCAGCACACCGTACTGCCATAATATTAGACGCTCGCGATACCATAATGCGATAGCTGCTGTGAGACACACCGCCCCCATCGCCTCCACATAGAACCCACGGAACAACCAAATCGGCAAAGGCGACCCCAGACATAAAGCAAAAGCACTTAAAACGCCCCACGTGCCACCAAATCGCATACCAAGCCAGAGCAATAACGCACAAAAGACAATACCACTAATGGGAACCATCAAATCCATGCCCACGCCAGGCAGAAGCATCTCCAGACCTGCAGCCATTAAAGGCAAAAAAGGATAAAAGAAAGGTTCCGTGCCGGGATCATCGAGCGAATGCACTAGAAACGAACGATCTCGCGTATTGCGCTCATGCATATGCGGCAAAAGCATCAGTCCGCGTCGGACGTTGCGGGGGGCTTCCCCCAACATCAGGTCTTTCTCATGAAATCCGCGTCCTTGCACAAAGGCATACGCCATCAAACGGTACCCCGAATGATCCAACGCCGTAAACGTATCCCCATGCGGCCGCAACAACAAGAGCGACAACGAACTTATACAAAAAAAAGCTACCCAAATACGAGAAAATCGATTTTTCATGACAGGAATCATTATTACAGGAAAGGAAAATGATTATTTACTTGCCCAGAAATGAGATACTACACACATTGGGCGTATGGCACAAATCGGAATCGTTGCAACGGCATTAGCACCCAACCGAACAGGAGGGGCAGAAACTTACATCCGGAAACTACTTGGATGCAGCGCATTTCACGATGCCCTCCAAAAACATGCGGTTACGGTATTTACAGGAACCCCCATTGATGCATCCATTACAGCATGCCCCTTTCGCATTATCGCATGCAACATAGACACACGTAATCGAACCAAGCGTATCTTGTGGGAACAAATGAGCCTGCCAAGAATCCTCAAGAAGCACCAACTGGATCTTGTGCACTTCCCCTACTCAACGAATTGCCTAAGATATACGCAGTCCACAGTAATAACCATACATGACACAACGAATTTTATCATGCCAAAATCTGTCTGCCTGTCTGAGAAAATATACCGGTATATTTTGCAACGCGGCATCGTATCCAATACCAAAAATCATATCATTGCCGTCTCAGAAACGGATAAAGCCATCTTACAACAACATCTGAAACTATCCGCATCTCGCATGTCGGTCGTATATCATGGCGCGCCCGAAGACTTCTTCCTGCCGCAAGAGCCAACGACACCACGACCATCCGGGTACATTCTCTGGATTGGCAGACCCTATTATCACAAGAACATAGAGTTTCTTGTGGGAGTGCAAAAGCATTTGCGCGATCTCCTGCCGCAGCAACCACCCATGCTACGGTTTATCGGGCTCGATGAAAAAAATCAAATGCGAATCAAGAAAATCGCCGCAACGTACAAAGTTGCTGATTTGATTGAAACAGCACCACCCATGCCGCACAACCAATTGGTACCCGTCATGCAGCAAGCACGACTCTTTGTATTCCCCTCTTTGTATGAGAGTTTCGGCATTCCTCCGATTGAGGCTATGCAGAGCGGAACACCCGTCGTTTGCTCAGACTTGCCGATCTTGAAAGAAATTCTTGGAAATGCTGCCCTTTATGCAGACCCCAAAGATCCCCAAGTATTTGCACAAGCTTGTGCTACGTTGTTAAACGATGATCAAAAATGGACAGAACATGTCCAGCGCGGCTATGCCCAAGCCAAAAGATATACATGGGAACAGTGCGCCTTGGATACGGTCAACATCTACGAAAAGCTTCTCAATCCTCAGGGATAGAAGCGGGAACGCGGAAAATAATGACATCCGCATTTTCAAGCACTACTTCAAACCGCGAATCATTCTTCAAATCCCGCACGAACTCCGGCGGATACACGCCCAAATTGTGCATGTCCGGATCAATTGGAGCAACCAAGTGTTTTTTTACAACCACGGCCCCGATCCGTCGCTGATGCAGCATTTTAATGCGAACGTCATTGTCCCCAGACCAGAAGTCCCTCAACCCATAACGTAAATACCAATCATGATTCGTTGGGAAAAGTCGGTAATTCCCTTCCGGATACATAAATACCCTTGGCGGCTCTGGCATATTTTCCGCAAGGAATGCAATTGCCGCATAAATGCCTTCGGGAACATGGCGCAATTGATAGGTTTTTTGATAAACAACTATGCTTTGCAAAACAGCAATCCCAATCAAACCACGGAACAGCCACTTACGAAACGGTATGCTCACAGCCTTCTCACAAAGCGGCAAGAGTAGAAACGGCAATGCAGGCAAGAAAAACCGCGCATCCGGTGCCGTGCGCAATATATAGGCCGTCGGCACCACATAGCCAAGTCCAGCAACCCACAGCCATGCCGAAGAGGGTTGATCACCATCAGGTCGGCCCCGCTTTATCGCTACCCCCCACCCGAGAAATCCCATACCGACGCCCACCCAGAGTGCACCCCCAAAATAGAGCAACCAATTTCGGGGAAACCGCAAATCACCAGGATGATGCGCAATTACGTCGTATGCGGGCCGGGACGGCTTCCGCGCTCTTTGCGCTTCATGTGCCTCCACCCCCACACGCTCCCCAGCGTTTGCATCCGGCACGGCAACTTGTGGCCTTGCAAAAACATCTTGCGTTATCTGCCCCACATGCCGGGCGATTCTTCTCGCTGCAATAACGGGATAAAAGTCAGCATGGGCATACCGCTGTAATGCCCAACCAAGCCCCCAGGAACTCCCGCCAAGAACGAGAAATGCAACAACCCCGGCAAGAATACTTTGCATACATCGCATTTTCCATGCGGCATTACGATTACATCCATTAGCGCGAACCCCATGCTGCCATACATGCCATAACAATAGGATCAAAAATACCGGAAAGGCCACAAACGCACTTACTTTCAACAGTAACGCAAAGGCCATAAAAAAGCAGGCCGCTACCCAATGACCTGTTGTCAGCAATAAAAATGCGGTCACAATTTGTGCCGTAACCGGAATTTCCTGATACAACGCCACCGAAAAAAGAATGCACATGGGCAACGACGCTATCAGCACGGTGTAAAGAATACTTACACCATTCTTCCCTCCGCCACGTGAAGCCGCCAAAAAATAACACGCCACCAGCAACTGCAGCCAGAATGCGCCGTGATAGAATTGCACAGCCCCATAACGCCCCCCCGAAATCCGATATACTACCGCCCCAAGATAATGCCACCCGAAGGAATGCGCATAAAGCCGTTCGATTGGATCGCCATATGCAACCGGAATAACCGACGTAAAATTAGGCACCGTAAGATCGCGCGACTGCTCTACAAGCATGAAGTAATGCGTCACTTCATCCCCAATCATCGGTTCAGGCGTCAACCAGCCCACAACCAGAGTAGCCAAGGCGAAAACACCAATAATAAAAAGGGCCTGCTTTGTAGTGTTATTTCCTGCGCTACATACTTTCAACTAGTCCTCGCTTTTTGCAAAGGTGGCTTTCACCGCGACATCCCCAGCACTCACAACGGTAATCGAATGATCAGACACAACCCGTTCTTGATCGCCTTTGATAATAGTCCATTGAACAAAGGTTCCCTCTGCGGCCGGAACGGCCGTCAACGTTATTGGAACATTACCAAAATACAAACCCGACCACGGGTATGGTTCTTCCGAAATGCCGGGTGTACATGCTTTGACATCAATCGTGTTTAAACGAATATAACCGGAACGGGGATCGGACACATTGACAGTAACCAGAATGTTAGTCCCTAAACCAAATTGTTCCACAAGGTGCTTACGATGCATATCGGGGCGATGTTGTGCAAAATGTGCCATATCTTCCTGAAATCCTGTATCAAGCCCCCACCGCTTATTGTGTATTTCGCGAAATGGTGCTATCTCTTGCTCAAAACATACCATCAGGGGTATCGCACGTTCCGGCAGAAAGGCCGTATTCATCAAATCCGCCGACACGTTCAGAAATTGATACCGAAATTTGTTATTCTGCAAAACGAGACTTCGAAACAAACGATTTACGACATTTCCCTCCACCTGCGTGCGGGCTTTTGTTCCCGGGGTCAAATTAACAACACGGTCAATCGCATTCACATCATAGCTTGTCTCAGGCTGCATGCCAAAGCCATGATCCGTATCATACAGCAGCCAACGCCAACGCCCATCACATCCAAACGAAGCATTGGCGTCAACCTCTTTTCTGCGAACGCGCCACCAATCCATGTTGGTGTGCGGCCAGTCCTGGTTATTGATGTAAAGTTGAATCGCATAATACAGTGCCAAGTTTTCGAGATCAACGCGGGAAGCCACCCAATCGTAATTCTCGAAT
>SKVN01000117.1 GCA_007129405.1 Kiritimatiellia bacterium | reverse complement strand
TTGTCTTCTTCAGTCTGTAGTCTGCGGTCTACTGTCTGCGGTCTGTCTTCGTCGTCGGATGATGGTTACAGCCAGACCCCATATGATGCGGATAATTAAAGCTGAGGCGATCAGGATGCCGGCCGATGTGATTAAAAATTGCTTTTCTTCGTGGGCGTAGTCTCCCCATGCACTACTTGCGAGCAAGATCAGTGCGAGCAAGAGCAACACGGGCCCCAGCAGGTTCGCGGTATTGAGAATTCGTGCAATGGGTTTGCTTACGATAATTTTGGATCGTCGGGAAAAAAAAGTCTGCATAAACGTGTTTGCATCCGCGTTAGGTTTTTATCATACTTCACGATTCGTTATTTAAATTGCCGGAGCTAGACTCTTGGGAAACCTATACGGCGGCAAAGGATTGCCACCCTCCAGATTTCTGGCCACCAGACATGCTGGAGAGGTTCTGCAAGAGATGCAAGGAGTGTAAAGGTTCCTGCGTGTATCACAAGCGGGAAATGTTTGGTGTTCAGGAGTATTGATGCAAAAAAAGCAGATCAGGGAAGAGCGGTCACGATTAGAGCGGGATGGGTTGTACCGGTCAATCGATGAACATGACGCTTGTGGGGTTGGTTTTGTCGTGAATCTTGATGGAGAGCGTAGTCATGAGATCATTACGCAAGGTCTTCGCGTACTTGAGAATCTCAGTCATCGTGGCGCGACTGGTGCCGATGAGAACACGGGCGATGGCGCGGGGATTCTGACGCAAATTCCTGATCGTTTTTTGCGCAAAGTGCTGCAGTCTGCAAAGATTCCGTTGCCGGAAGCGGGTGCCTATGGCGTGGGGATGTTTTTCTTTCCACAGGATGAGACATTGCGGGCAGCTTGTGTGCAGGCAGTGGAGAAGGTGATTGCTGCGGAAGGTGGCGGCGTGTTGACGTGGCGCGATATTCCCGTAGACGCAGGCGCCATTGGGGAACGGGCCCGTGCGGATCAGCCTTGTATCCGGCAGGTTTTGCTACAGGTTGAAAATCTTGCCGGGGATGCGCTGGAGCGTCGGCTGTATATGATTCGCAAACGGATCGAACAACAGGTCCTGCCCTTAGTGGATCATGATCGCGAAGCCTTTTATATTCCGAGCTTATCCTCCCGCACGATTATCTATAAAGGCCTGATGATGGCTTCGCAAGTCATGGGCTTTTATCGGGATTTGGCCGATGAAGATTATGAGAGTGCTCTTGCCATTGTTCATCAGCGCTACAGCACGAATACCTTTCCGTCCTGGTCGCTGGCGCAGCCCTTTCGTTATTTGGCGCATAATGGGGAAATTAATACCTTGCGAGGCAATGTGCAATGGATGCGTTCGCGGGAGCAGAATTTTCAATCTCCTTTATTTGGTGATGAGATACAGAAAATTGTGCCGGTCATCGAGGAGGGGTGTAGCGACTCTGCCGCATTGGATAATGCCTTGGAATTGCTGGAGCGCAGTGGTCGGTCGTTGTGGCATTCGATGATGATGCTCATTCCGCAGGCGTGGGGAGAAATGTATCCGATGGGGCCCGATTTGCGTGGCTTTTTCGAATATCATGCCGGTTTGGTGGAGCCGTGGGATGGTCCGGCCGCCGTGGCTTTTTCCGATGGGCAGCATGTCGGTGCGGTTCTGGATCGCAATGGTCTGCGTCCTGCCCGCTTTACGATAACCAAGGACCGCATGATGGTTTTTGCCTCCGAGGCTGGCGTATTGGACATTGAGCCTGCACGCATTGCCGAGTGCGGAGCCCTGCGTCCGGGCCAGATGATGGTTGTGGATTTACATGACCGGCGCGTGATTCGCGACTATGAAGTGAAGATGCGTCTGGCGCGCCAGCAGCCCTATCGTCGTTGGGTTCACGAGAATCAAGTATCCATTCATGGTTTTTTCAATGCCGTAAGTCCGGTTGTGCCGGATCTGGAGCATTTGCTCGAACGGGAGCGGTTGTTTGGTTACACGCGGGAAGATTTACGACGTATTATCGATGTAATGGCGTCCGAGGGGCATGAACCCGTAGGGTCCATGGGGTGCGATCAACCACTGGCGGTACTCTCCGAGCGTCCGCAGCTTTTGTACTGGTACTTCAAGCAATTGTTTGCGCAAGTCACCAATCCGGCGATTGATCCGATTCGTGAGGAATTGGTTATGTCCTTGATGACATTTCTCGGGACGACGGACCAGATTCTTACCGAAGTGCCCCAGCATGCCCAATTGATCAAGTTGCGACATCCTGTATTGTCGAATGATGATATGGAGCGTTTGCGGAATTTGAACGATGACAATTTTGCGTCCCAGACATTGCCCATGGGGTTTGATCCGGCAGGGGGCGGTGCGGCCCTCGAAGAAGCCTTGACGCAACTCTGCCAACGAGCCGAGGCGATGGGACGGGGCAGTTATCGGAATTTGATTTTAAGTGACCGCGATTTACCTGCGGGGCAAGCGCCGATACCTGCGGTGTTGGCCGTATCGGCGATTAACCAGTGGCTCATAGAAAAGCGCTTGCGCACGAGTATCAGTATCATCGTGGAAACGGGCGAAGCGCGCGAAGTCATGCATTTTGCGGTGTTGCTCGGGTTTGGGGCTTCTGCCGTCAATCCGTACTTGGCTTTTGAGATTGTGGCCGATATGGCGTTGCGCAATCAGCTTTCGAGCAAAGTCAGTGTTGCGAAGGCCATTGAGAATTATGTCACGGCGGTGTGCAAGGGATTGCTCAAGACCATGAGCAAGATGGGTATATCCACCTTACGCAGCTACCGCAATTCGCAGACGTTCCAGATCATTGGGATTGCGCAAGATGTTGTTGATCGTTATTTCACGGGGACCGCCTCACAGATTGGCGGGATCGGTTTGGATGAGATTGCCCGGGAAGCTGTTGCTCGTTACGAGGATGCGTACAACCGTCCGCAGGGCGCATCGCTTTTGTTGGAGCATGGGGGGCAGTATCAATATACGGTCAAAGGGGAACGCCATTTATGGACGCCGGACACCATTCGTTTGTTGCAGACCAGCACGCGTTTGAATGATACGGCCCTCTATCGGCAATATGCCGATTTGATTAATCGCCAGGAACAAAAACAAAGCACGCTGCGCGGGTTATTCCGTTTCAAGACGGTAGACAAACCGCTCCCGCTATCCGATGTGGAGCCCGCCGAAGAGATCATGAAGCGGTTTGTGACGGGCGCGATGTCCTTTGGGTCCATCAGTCGCGAAGCACATGAGACGCTGGCGATTGCCATGAACCGGATCGGGGGGATGAGCAATAGCGGGGAAGGCGGCGAGGATGCCGAGCGCTACAAGCCGCTTCCCAATGGCGATAGCCGCAACAGTGCCATTAAGCAGATTGCCAGTGGGCGGTTCGGGGTCACGGCCGAGTATCTGGCCCATGCGCGTGACTTGCAGATCAAGATTGCGCAAGGTGCCAAGCCTGGCGAAGGCGGTCAATTACCCGGTCATAAGGTAAATGCCGAGATTGCCCGGGTGCGCCACTCTACGCCAGGTGTCACGCTGATTTCGCCGCCACCGCATCACGATATTTACTCCATCGAGGATATCGCGCAGCTCATGTACGATCTCAAGAATGCCAATCGTGATGCACGGGTATCGGTGAAGCTGGTATCCGAGGTGGGTGTGGGAACGGTGGCTGCGGGTGTTGCGAAAGGCCATGCCGACATGATTCTGGTTAGTGGGTACGATGGAGGAACGGGAGCTTCGCCGCTCTCCTCGCTCAAACATGCCGGTGCGCCTTGGGAGCTAGGGGTCGCCGAAGCGCATCAGACGCTCTTGCTCAATGGACTCCGGAACCGTGTGCGGTTGCAAACCGATGGTCAGATGAAAACAGGTCGTGATGTGGCCGTAGCCGCACTCTTGGGAGCAGAAGAATTTGGCTTTGCCACGGCACCACTCGTTGTGTGCGGTTGCATCATGATGCGTAAATGCCATACCAATAATTGTCCCGTCGGTGTTGCCACGCAAGACCCCGAACTACGTAAGCTCTATACCGGCAAGCCTGAGCATGTCGTCAATTTTCTGCGCATGGTTGCCGAGGAATTGCGCGAGATTATGGCCGCTTTAGGGCTTCGCAGCGTGAACGAAATGATAGGTCGTGCCGATTTGCTGGAGACCAATCCGGCGATCACCTTCTGGAAAACGCGCGGATTGGATTTTTCGCGGGTGCTGCATTATGTGGATGCCCAGCCTGAAGATCGGTATTGCACACAACAACAGGATCATGGTTTGGAAAGTGCGTTGGATTTTCAGTATCTGGATGCGGTTTGCAAGGCATTAGATGGCAACCAGCCCTTTGAAGCCGATATTGCTATTCGCAATGTGAACCGTACGGCTGGCACGATTGTTGCCAGCGAGATTGCCCGGCGTTACGGGCACAAAGGGTTGCCTGATGATACCATTCAATTGCGCTATCAGGGCGCGGCGGGGCAAAGTTTTGGGGCGTTTGCTGCGCATGGTCTCACGCTGACGCTTGAAGGTGAGGCTAACGACTACGTTGGCAAGGGACTATCCGGCGGCAAGCTTATTGTGCGTCCCTACAAGGGGGCCGACTACGATCCTGCCGCCAACATGATCGCCGGCAACGTGGCTTTTTATGGAGCGACCGGTGGCGAAGCATATCTCAATGGCCAGGCTGGCGAACGGTTTGCCATTCGTAATAGTGGTGCGACCCTTGTCGTGGAAGGCGTCGGCGATCATGGGTGTGAATACATGACCGGTGGCACGACCGTCATCCTCGGGCAAACCGGCGTCAATTTTGGTGCGGGCATGAGCGGTGGCATTGCCTATGTCTACGACGAGACCGGCGACTTCGACAACCACTGCAATTTGGATACGCTCGATTTGGAACTCGTAAATACGGAAGAAGATCGCGAAACGCTACGCACAATTCTCGAACGGCATGTTGCCTATACGGGGAGTCCCAAGGGGCAAAAGATACTGGATGACTGGCGACGTCAGGTGCCGCGTTTCATCAAGGTATTTCCGATGGAATACAAAAAGGCACTCGGGCGCTTGAGCCAGGAGGATGAGAAGACCAAGCGCAAGGAAGTGGAACAGCATTAGGGGAAAATGCTGAAAAGCTGAAATGCTGAAAAGCTGAGCAGCGAGCATTGCGAGCAACAGGCTGCCGAATAGGCAGCAAGGAGCGCAGCGACTGGCAAATGCTGAAAAGCTGAAAGGCTGAAATAGGGAGTTTGGTTGATAGGTTGATGGTTGATGAATTGATGAGGGAGGCGGGAAAATCTGAAAATCTGAAAAGCGGAGTTTCGTTGATGGATTGATAAGTTGATCCTGCTTTGTGCTCTGCGCGTTACGCTGGATAAGATGGAGGACAAGTGAGTGTCTGAAGCTCTCTTTTCCCTTTTCAGCTTTCAGCATTTCAGTGTTTCAGCTTTTTCCCCATTGCGGTCTTCAGTCTAATAATACGAGGGGAAAAGATGCGTCATAGGGAAAGAGGTTTTGTAGAGATACCGCGTCAGGATCCCGGGTATCGTCCGGTGGCGGAGCGCACGCGCGATTACCAGGAAGTGGAGCAGATGCTTACCGAGCAGCAGCTCAACGATCAGGCGGCTCGCTGCATGGATTGCGGGATTCCATTTTGCCAGAGCGCGCACAGTAGTGTAGGTTGTCCCGTCGTCAATGCCATCCCGGAATTCAATGATCAAGTTTATCATGGTCAATGGGAAGAGGCGTTGGAACTTTTGCAGGAAGGCAGCAGTTTTCCTGAGTTTACCGGGCGGATCTGTCCGGCCCCCTGCGAGGCGTCCTGCGTGGTTGGCATCAATCGCGAGCCCGTTGCCATTCGGCAGATTGAGTTAACGATTATCGAAAATGGTTTCAAGCGTGGGTATGTGAAGCCGCGGATTCCGCAGAAGCGGTACGACAAGCGTGTAGCCGTAATTGGTTCGGGGCCCGCGGGGCTTGCGGCCGCGAATCGTTTGAATCAAGCCGGGCTTCAGGTCGTTGTATATGAGCGCGACTTGTATCCAGGTGGCATGTTGCGTTACGGCATTCCCGATTTTAAATTGGAAAAATGGGTAGTGGAGCGGCGGATTGACATTCTCCAGCAGGAAGGCATTGCATTTGAGACCGGGGTGGAAGTAGGACGCGATATTTCCTACGATTATATTCGCAAGCGCTTTGATGCCATTCTGCTGGCTGGTGGCGCACGCCAACCACGCGATTTGTTCGTCGAGGGGCGGGAACTCGACGGTATCGAGTTTGCCATGGATTTTCTGACTCAGCAGAATATGCGCAATGGGGGGGAAGATGTTTCGGGTCTCGCGCCGATTACAGCCGAAGGCAAGCATGTCGTGGTGATAGGTGGTGGCGACACGGGCTCCGATTGCGTGGGTACCTCCATTCGGCAAGGGGCGCTCAAGGTCATGCAATTTGAAATCATGCCCAAGCCGCCCGAGGAGCGTCCGGCGTCAACACCTTGGCCCGAATGGCCCAATAAGATGCGCACCTCCAGTAGTCACCTTGAAGGGTGTCAGCGGCGTTGGTCCATCAATACCAAGCGTTTCGAAGGCGTTGACGGCAAGGTTAAGCGGTTACACTGTTGCGAGGTCAAATGGGTCTTTCCGGAAGGGGCCGAGCGTCCGGTGCCCGAAGAGGTGGAAGGATCTGATTTTGTGGTCGATGCCGATCTTGTGCTGTTGGCCATGGGGTTTGTGGGACCCGGTTGCAAGGCCTTGCTTGATGATATGGGGGTTGCGTTGAATGGGCGCGGCTTCATCAGTCGGCATTCTGGTAATGCGACCACGGCCGAAGGCGTATTTGTGGCAGGCGACATGACCGATGGTCCGTCGCTCGTCGTGCGAGCCATGCAAGACGGCAAAAATGCCGCCTTCGCCATTGGCGCCTACCTCGGCGTCCGAGTTGGTTGATATGGGTAGGGAGACAAATCCCATATCAACCATCAACACATCAACACATCAACTAATATACCCCCTAACCCCTCTACACTCCGTCTTGCC
>SKVN01000161.1 GCA_007129405.1 Kiritimatiellia bacterium | reverse complement strand
TTGCGTTGGGAAGAGTTGGATGAAGACTTGACAGTGGCAGGAGTCGTGGCTGGGCGTTTTCAGTTGCCGCTGCCCAAAGCGGCTGCTTGAGTGACACCTGACGCAAAATTTGCGAAGGTGACCGACTGGCTCGCTGCGCGCCCCGACGTCGAGGGATGGCGCAAAGGAGAGCTGTTTGATATTTGGCATGGCGACTATCAAGATATATCTTGAGTCATTGTGGTAAGAGGACTGGTTGATGGGGGGGCGTGGGGAGTGAGACGTATGATGTATGACGTGGGATGTGGAACGTGAGAATTGAATATCCAATATCCAGTTCGAATATCCAACGGATCAAGTTTGGGAGTCTCATATTTGGACATTGGACATTCCGTGCTGTGCCATGCCGTAGCCTATGGCGAAGGATGGTTGGTTGTTGGCTATTGAAAAATCCCGTGGAATAAGGTTCCACAGGGTGAGATTTTGTTTGGGAATGAAAGTATAAATAGAGGGTAGGTGTTGGATGCCGAATACCGTATTGATTGGTGCGCAGTGGGGTGATGAGGGTAAGGGAAAAATTATTGATGTGCTGGCGGGGCAAGTGGACATTGTGGTCCGCTATCAAGGGGGCAACAATGCTGGGCATACCGTCAAAATCGGTGATGAGCACTATGTGCTGCACTTGATTCCGTCGGGTATTTTGCGGGATGACCAGATTTGTGTGATCGGCAATGGTCTGGTGGTGAATCCTTCGGCGCTGTTGGATGAAATTGCCGAGGTGGAAGCTGCTGGCAAAAAGGTGCAGGGGCGCTTGTTTGTGAGTGATCGGGCTCATATTGTGTTTCCGTATCACCGGGCGCTGGATGCGGCGCGCGAGGCTTTGCTGGCGGAGGGTAGTAAGATTGGTACAACGGGTCGGGGTATTGGACCTTGCTATAGTGACAAGGTGACACGCACGGGCCTGCGCGCGGGCGATTTGTTGACACCGGATTATCCGGCTCTGCTGCAATCGCGTATTGTGGAGGCAAACAAGGTATTGGCTGCCATGGGCGGGGAGACGTTGCATGAAGAAGCGGTAATGCAGGATTATCTGGAAATTGCCGAGCGGATGCGCCCCTATATCAAGGATACGGTTACGTATCTGGGTCAAGCGATCCAGCAGGGACAAACGGTTTTGTTTGAAGGCGCACAGGGCACGATGCTGGATATTGATTTTGGTACGTATCCTTTTGTGACGAGTTCGAGTGCAACGGCTGGTGGGGCATGCACGGGGTCGGGGGTTCCGCCGCATAAGATTGACCGCGTTGTGGGGGTGATCAAAGCATACACAACACGCGTGGGAGAGGGACCGTTTCCGACGGAATTGTTTGATGCGAATGGCACGCGCATGCGTGATGCTGGCGGCGAGTATGGAGCAACGACGGGGCGTCCGCGCCGCTGCGGATGGTTTGATGCTGTTGTGGGTCGCTATAGCGCGATGATCAATGGTGTGGACTTCTGGGCGATGACGAAATTAGATGTGCTGGATACGTTTGAGACGTTGCGGGTGTGCACGGCGTATGAATATGAGGGGCAACGTTTGACCGCGATGCCAGCGAGTGTGAATGTGCTGGAGAAGTGTAAGCCGGTATATGAGGAAATGCCGGGGTGGTGTGAGCCGACGAGTCATATTACGGCATACGAGGATTTGCCGGAACGGGCGCGGGCATATGTGGAGTATTTGTGCGAGCTGACGGGGGTTCCGTTGGGCATTTTATCGGTTGGTCCGAAGCGTGAGAGTACGCTGCGGATTGGATTGTGAGGTTGTGATGGCAACAAGATCGCGGACACAGGCACCAGCGGGTCCCGTACATGTGGCGGTGATCATGGATGGTAATGGTCGGTGGGCGCGTGAACGTGGTTTGCCCCGCAGCAAAGGGCATGAGGCGGGAGCAGAGTCCGTGCGTGCGGTTGTGCGTGCGTGTCGGGATCATGGTGTTCGTTATCTGACGTTGTATGCTTTTAGTGTGGAAAATTGGAAGCGTCCCCGTTCGGAGGTGCAGGGCCTGATGCAATTGTTGCGTCGTTTTATGGACAAGGAGGAGCATCTTTTGCATGAACAGCAGATTCGCCTGCGGATTATGGGGCGCTTGGAGGATTTGCCGAAGACGGTGCAAAAGAAGCTGACGCGGGTGATGGAGAAGACGTCGCATTATAATGCGGGGGAATTGATTCTGGCATTGAGTTACGGTTCGCGCACGGAAATTGCGACAGCCGCCCGGCGGATTGCCGAAAAGGTGCAAGCTGGGGCATTGGACCCGGCTGCTATTGATGAAACCGTATTTGCCCGGCATTTGTATATCCCGGATGTGCCCGATCCGGATTTGATGATTCGAACGAGCGGCGAAATGCGACTGAGCAACTTTATGCTTTGGCAATTATCGTATGCCGAATTGTATACGACGCCGGTCTTGTGGCCGGATTTTCGAGAGCCACAGTTTGCGGAAGCGTTGGAGGCCTATCGTTTACGGGATCGACGTTATGGTGGTTTGTCTTCTCCAGTAAAAAGGGAGCGTGCATCATGCTGAGACAGCGTATTGTCAGTGGTATCGTGCTGGGGCTTGCCGCAGTACTTTCGGCGACTTTGTTGCCGAGTCCGGCCGGCTGGCTCGTGATTCTGGTTTTAGGATTGCTGGCGCAATATGAATTTTACGGGATGATGCGCGCCATGGGAATTCCTGTGTTCCGCTGGTTGGGTTTGTGCGGGGGGGCGGCAGTGATTTCTGCTACATTCTGGACGATCGGTTTTTCGCATGACCAGATGTTGCATGGCTATCTAGCAGAGAACCTTGTGCTGGGCGGGATTCTCTTGTTCCTTTTTATCTGGCAGGCTTTTCAAAAGGATTATAAACAACCGGTGGTGGCGGTGGCTATGACGATGCTGGGCATATTGTATGGTGCCTATCTGTTGAATTATTTAACGCGTCTGGCATTTCATTGGCATGAAGGCACGAGGTTGAATCCGGTGGGGCGGACGGGACAGTTCATGATCCTGTATTTGATTGCCGTGGTGAAGGCGTCTGACACGGGAGCCTATTTCACGGGGCGTTTTCTGGGGCGACATAAGCTGATCCCGCGGCTCTCGCCGAATAAGACATGGGAAGGGCTTGGGGGCGGGTTCTTGTTTTCGCTGCTGGTCAGCCTGTTGTTCTGGTGGTTTGCGGGCGGACAGCTTGGGGTTGTTCATGTACGTATCTGGGATGCGGCGATTCTGGGCGTGTTGCTGGCGGGGGCGGGCGTGATCGGGGATCTGGTGGAATCGATGATTAAGCGTAATGCCGCCATCAAGGACTCGGGACAATTGATACCGGGCATGGGTGGTGTGCTGGATGTGTTAGATAGTTTGCTATTCGGCGCCCCTGTGTTGTATGCCTATGCGGTACTTGTTTTACGTGTTTAGGAGTAAAGGTTGCTATGTTAGGTTTATTGTTTGGGAATGTTTTCACGGCTGTGATTGTGGTATTGCTTTTCGGTTTGACGATATTTATTCATGAGCTGGGCCATTTTCTGGTGGCGCGCTGGTGCGGTTTGGAAATTAAAACCTTTTCGATCGGGTTTGGTCCGGCGATTTGGAGCAAAAAGATAGATGGGGTTGTCTACAAAGTCTGTTGGTTGCCTTTGGGAGGATATGTTGCGTTACCGCAGTTAGATCCGAATGCGATGTCGACGGTGCAGGGAAACAATGAGACGGGGGCAGAAGGGGAGCCTTTGCCTTCTGTGGCACCATGGCGGAAAATTCTGGTTTCGGTGGCGGGGGCAACGGGGAATGTCCTGCTGGCTTTCGTGCTGGCCTGGCTTGTGTTTTGGCGTGGTATGCCGGCAACCTTGGCGAATCAGGAGACCTTGATCGGGTTTGTGGAGCCAGGGTCCTCGCTTTATCAGCAGGGCGTACGGATTGGAGATCGGATTGTGTCGGTGGAAGGAACTTCGGTGCAAATTTGGAGCGAGTTTGCACAGGAGGCAGCGATGCATGACGAGGTGGTGCTCGGTATTGTAGGTTCTGACGGCACGTTACGGGAAGTCGTCGTTGAAACGGAGCCTTGGCAGTTTGGCGTTCGTATGGTGAGTGGTGTTGAACCGCGTGAATCTGTCGTGGTGGGCGAAGCCGATCCGGGGATGCGTGCCTATGATGCAGGGGTGCGTGCCGGGGATGAGATTCTTGCGTATGCGGGCACGGAAATACATGGCATTTCTCATATGGTTTCCTTGGTGCGAGCACATGGTGATGGTGTCCATGAAATTCTCGTTCGTCGGGGTCGTGGCGCCGAAGCAGAAGATTTGACGTTTCTGGTGGAGGCGCAGCCGGATGAAGATGGGGTGTCGCGCATCGGGGTTCGTTTTAGCTTGCCGGAACAGGAGTTTGATACAGGGCGTCGCGTGCATCCGCGCCCGATGGCTCAAATACGATTGCATTCGACGGTGATTTTTCGCTTTTTGCGGGATTTAATGCGTCCGCGTACATCCGCACGTGCTGCCAACATGGTGGGGGGGCCGGTGATGATCATCGTGTATTATTTTGGCATGGTACAGGCCAGTTTGATGCTGGCTTTATGGTTTACCGGTTTTTTGAATATTAACCTAGCCATTATCAATCTGTTGCCGATACCGATTTTGGATGGTGGCCATATTATGTTTTCGGTCTGGGAAAGCATTTTCCGTAAACCGATACATCCGAAAATCGTGAATATTTTGGTGAACCTCTTTGGGTTGTTGCTGCTACTTGTTTTTCTGTTGCTGACGTTTCGTGATGTGGATCGTTCTCCGCTGGGACGCCGTGTTCGGGATCTGATCGAGCGTGACGATATACAGGAAGAGTTGGTGGATGGTGCCGTAGTTCCACATGAACGCACGTTGGAGGAGACGGAAGCCAATGGCGGATTGGATTGATATCCGTAAGGATGATCGGCATGTGGCCGTTGAACGTCGGCGGGCGCAGGCCTTGAAGCAGTCTGCCTGGTGGAAGCAGCAATTGCAGCGTGGGGTATGTCATTACTGTAATAAGGATGTGGGCGCTACGAAGTTGACAATGGATCATGTGGTTCCGGTAGCGCGTGGTGGCCGGAGCACGAAGGGTAATGTGGTGCCGTCTTGTGAGGCCTGTAATAAAACAAAGAAGTATCGAACACCGGCGGAGTTGGTAATGGAGGAACTAGGGCTTTAGGGGAAAATGCTGAAATGCTGAAAAGCTGAAATGCGTTTTTGGTATGGGGATTGGTGGAGGGCAACCACAGACCACGCAGAATGACGCAGAAGGGGGAGGGATGGGGAGGAGGCTTCGAACGTTGAACGTTGAACGTTGAACTTTGAACTTTGAACGTCGAACTTCGAACGTTGAACGTTGAATTTCGAAGGGGGAAGGCGGGAGGATGTTGAAAAGCTGAAAAGCTGTGAGACGTGGTCCCGACTCTCTGCGGGGCACGGGATCTTCGGGATGTGGTTTTGTGAGTGCGTGCTTATGTGGGGGGAGAGCTTTGGTTGATCCATTTTCCTTATCAACGTATCAACATAACAACCATCAACTCGTTGTTGATGGGGAGTGAAAGAGGAGGTGTTGCATGGCTTCATTACATGCAATTGTCGGGTGTTTGGATCGGGAATTGAACACGGAATGCTTTCAGGATGCATCGCATAACGGTCTGCAAGTGGAAAATGATGGTTTGGTGCGCAAGGTGTGCTGTGGTGTGGATGCGTCCATGGCGTTTTTTGAAGCGGCAGCCCAAGAGGGTGCCGATTTGTTGATTTGTCATCATGGTATCAGTTGGGGTGATTCGCTTTGCCGGATTACGGAGCTGAACTACCGTCGGTTAAAGTTTTTACTAGATCATAATCTTGCCTTGTATGCGTCGCACCTTCCGTTGGATGCACATCGGGTGTATGGCAACAACGCGTGCATTGCCAATGCGTTGGGTTTGCGGAATGTGCGACCTTTCGGAGAATATAAGGGGCAGAGTATTGGTTTTGCGGGGCGTCTGGGTAAGGCCGTGTCTATGGGTACTTTTGTGAAGCGTGTACAAAGCATCATGGATCGGGAGGATGATTTACAGGTAATGGATTTTGGTGCCGACACGGTAAAATCTGTCGCGGTGGTTTCGGGCGGTGCTGCGGATATGGTAGCTGAAGCGGGTCGCAAGGGGGTCGATGTGCTGGTAACGGGAGAACCTGTTCTGGCGGCTTATAGTGTGGCGCAAGAATATGGCGTGCATGTTGTTTTTGGGGGGCACTATGCAACCGAAACCTTTGGTGTACGCGCGTTGGGACAATTGGTGGAACGGCAGTTTGATGTGGAGAGCTCGTTTATTCAGATGCATGTGCCGTATTAGTCCCTTATCAACGTATCAACTACTTGATGGGAGAATTGGCGACTTGTTTTTGGTTGGATTCGTTTGTATGCTCTGGTTGCCGTTGTGCAGGAGATGTCATGGCAATAAATAGGGACGCAAAAAACAAGACGGTTTCGCCGGACAAGCACGCGTTAGATCAGGGTGCCGCCATGCTTGCACGCGTTATGCAGGAACGAGATGCTGCATTACAGGACGCGGCGGAAGCGCATCGTCAACTACAGAACAGTGAAGATCTTCTTTTGGGGTTGCTCAACACGGCTCTTGATGGCATTTGCTTGATAGAGAATCGCAAGGTTTATTTTGTGAATCCGCGTTTGTGTGAGATGTTGGATTGTGAAGCGGCCATGCTCGTGGGCAATGATTTTACAGAGTTTGTGGCCCACGACGAATTGGTCCGAACCCAGCAGATGTACCGGCGCCTGATGCGCAGTGAAGCGTTTCCGCAGCGCTATGAAACCACGCTCGTTTCTCCAAGTGGTGAGCGTGTCGAAGTCGGGTTACACGCTGATCGGGTTGTCTTTCATGGGCGGGAATCCTTGTTGTTACGGATACGTGATATCTCTGCTCATCGTCAGGCGCGTAAAATGGCGGTTGAAAATGAGCGGCTCGAGGCCGTGCTTACCGTAGCACATAGTGTGGGCAGCAATTTCGCCAATGCATTGAGTATTATCCGAAATCAGGCGGCGATCATTGTGGATAGCTTTTTGCCGAATTCGCGGACGTATGTGGCGGCACATCAGGTGCTGGAGGCTGCCGAGCATGCTGCCGAGCTAACCAAGCGCTTGTTGAGTGTCGTGCGTATGAGTGGTTCGGATGCCAGTGTTCACGTTGAACCTGTTTCCCTGAATGTTTCCTTGCAAAAGGCGCGGGATCTTTTGATGGCGGGGCTGGATGAGCGTAATGTGAAGCTGGAAATTCCTCCGGACCCGCGCCCTTGGTATGTGATGGCAGATGCCGGTCAGTTGCTTGATGTGTTGATGAATGTATTTTTGAATGCGGCAGATGCCATGTCGCACGGTGGGGTCATAGTGGTTCGTATTAGCAATACAGACCCAAAAATGGAAGAGGGTAAGGAGGCGCCTACCTCATATGTATGTGTTTCGGTTGAGGATTCCGGCGAAGGCATGAGCGAGGATGCGATTACCAAGGTGTTTGAGCCTTTCTATACGACACGTACGAATAAGCATGCGTATGGCTTGGGACTGCCGGTTTCGCAGCAGATGTTGAAGCGCTGGGGTGGATATATTGAAATTTCCAGTACCGTCGGTGTTGGGACAACCGTGCAGCTGTTTATGCCAAATGCCGTTGATTTCAAAGGGCAGTACGATTACTTGTCGGGATTGCAAATAGAAGATCGCACCTTGCTAGTCGTGGAGGATCACCCGGATCGGCGGCGTGAGATGGCCGAAGTGCTGCGGACCGAAGGGTTTAAGATTTTGGAAGCTGACAATGGTGATCAGGCAATTGATTTGTTTCACGAGCACAGCGGACAGATTGCGTTGACAATTCTGGATTGGGTGATTCCAGGAAAAAATGGTGGCGTGGTTCTGCAAACCATACAAGATTCAGATCCCGATGCCCGTGTTTTGTTGATTTCGGGTTTTTCGAAAGATTATGTACGGAGTCAAATTAAGCGTGGAGCCTGGGCCTTTTTGCAAAAGCCTTTTTCGGAAGCGGATTTTCTAGACGCCGTAAAGCGTATCTTGCCTGCGCCGCATTGTCCGTTACCGGAGACTGAAACGTCTACCGTATAATCCGGCGTTCAGTTATCTGTGGGTTGGAGGTACAGGTGTTTCCAGCTGTGGCGATCGAGTACGTTCGGGTAGTATCCTCTGACATCGGGATGCACGAGAGATTTACTGCGATAGAAGTAAAGGGGAATGATGGGGGCTTCCTGCAGTAGAATGCTTTCGGCTTGCTGGAATGCATGAAACCGCTTTTCGGGATCGGTAGTGGTTGCGGCTGTGCGTATGTGTGTATCATATTCGGGGTGGGACCAACCCGTACGGTTGTTGCCGCCATCGGTGACCCATAAGTTCAAAAAGGTTTCGGGGTCGAGGTAGTCTCCAATCCAACCGGCACGGGCAATATCGTAATTTCCAGATTGCGTCTGATCGAGATAGACTTTCCAATCCATATTGTTCAACTCCACGCGGATGCCGAGGGTTTGTTGCCACATTTGCTGGATGGCTTCAGCAATGCGGGCATGGGTGTCGGCCGTGTTATAGAGTATCGTAAAAACAGGAAAGCCTTCACCTTTGGGATACCCTGCCTCGGCGAGCAGTTGTTGTGCTTCGTCGATGGTTCCGGAAAGTCTGGCTTCGGTGTAGTATCCGCCTGTGTCGGGTGGAGTGAAATGCAGCGCAGGGGTTTCGCCTGCCCGCGTGATGACACGCGTGATTTGTTCGCGATCGATGGTAAGTGCTAGCGCACGGCGTACTTTTGGATTGTCGAGTGGCGGACGTCTGGTGTTGAGCAGAAAATAATAGGTTCCTAGATAGGGTTCCAGATAGAGGACATCGGGGTTGTTACGCTGATAGTAGGGAATGCGTTCCACTGGCACGGTTCCCGTGATGTGGAGCTGTCCGGCGCGGAATGTACGTTCTTCGATGGCATGGTCGCCAATGGGGTGAAAAACAATGCCGTTGAGTTTGACGTTGTTGTGATCCCAATAATGCGGATTTCGCGCAACGGTGATTTGGTGGTTGGGGTGCCATTGTTGCAGGGCAAAGGGCCCATTTCCAACAAAGGAGCCGGGTCTCGTCCAACTGGTGCCGATGGCGGTCATGCCGCCATACTTTTCAATGGTCGGAGGATGCACGGGAAACCATGCCATGTGGGTGAGTTTGGTAAGGAAGTGCGGGATGGGGGTATGCAGCGTTATTTCCAGTGTGTGCCTGTCGAGTGCCTTGATGCCCACATCAGCAAAATCGGTTATGTCTTCACGGTGAAAATCTTCCGCGCCTTCGATAACGTATAGCATATAGGCATAGGGGGCACCAAAGGCGGGTGAGAGAATACGTTTAAACGCATAGACGAAGTGTTCGGCGGTGAGTGGGTCGCCATTCGACCAATGCGCTTCAGGTTGCAGGTGAAAGCGATAGCGGGCACCGTCGTCGAGTATGTCCCATCGTGTAGCGGTGCCGGGGGCGATCTCGAGTGTGCCGGGTTTTTCGGTGATAAGACCTTCAAAGAGAGCAGAGAGAATGTTTTGTTCTGCGACGCCGGTGGTGACGTGTGGATCGAGTTCGCGTGGTTCGGATAGGTTGCCGATATGGAGTATGCCTTGCCGAGTGCCGGCATCGACAACGGTTTCGGATTTGCGGCAGCCTGCGCCCCATAGGATCAAAGCCGATACTATAGTGCCTGTCAATAGGTGCTGGATAGGGAGAGTTTTCATAAGAATGCCTTTCTGACTCGGTGTATGTTTCGATCTGTGAACCTATGCATATCTGCTCAGGAAGGTCAACTCTGTTAGCGCGCGCTTTTCTGCTTCTTTCGTAAAACGACTGGTATTGTTATGGCGGCTGTTATAGGTTTCTACTTTGTATCTGGGCATTTGCCTTAGGGGATTCTGGCGATGGGAGTGATTATGGATTTGGGGAGACAGATGCAGGGGCGTTCCCTGCTGCAGATTACCGATCTAACCGATGGGGAATTGTTCTATTTGCTTGATTTGGCGGCCATGTTGAAACAGGAGAAGAAAGCGGGGGCGTCGCGGCAGCGCTTGGCGCATAAAAACCTAGCTTTGATTTTTGAAAAGATGTCGACACGGACACGGTGTGCGTGTGCGGTGGCGGCATCAGATGAGGGTGGACACACGGAGTTTCTTACGACGCAGGATATTCATTTGGGGAAGAAGGAATCGGTGGCAGACACGGCGCGGGTTTTGGGTCGGATGTTCGATGGTATTTTATTTCGAGGCTACAAACAGGAAACGGTTGTCGCGTTGGCGCAGCATGCCGGCGTTCCAGTTTGGAATGGGTTAACAGACGCGCATCATCCAACACAAGCCATGGCAGATTTGATGACGGTTCGTGAGCATTTCGGTCGGTTGCGAGGCATTCGGTTGGTGTATGTTGGGGATGGTCGCAATAATGTTGCTACGTCGCTCATGTTGGCTTGCGCAAAGGCGGGTATGCATTTTGTGAATGCTACGCCTGCTTCGTTGGTGCCCGATGCCAAGTTGGTGCGCTGGTGCGAGGATCGTGCCCAACTCAATGGTGGTTCTTTAAAAGTGGAGCATGACCCTGCCGTGGCGGTGCAAGACGCCAATGTCGTGTATACGGATGTATGGGTATCGATGGGAGAGGAACAGCAGCAATCTGAGCGACTGGAGCTGTTGCGTCCGTACCAAGTGAATGCTGCCTTGATGGAAAAGACGGGACATACGGAGGATGGACAGCTGATTTTTCTGCATTGTTTACCGGCATTCCATGATCATAACACCGAGGTGACACGGGATCTAGGTGCTTTGGAAGTGACGGATGATGTGTTTGAGGGAGCATTTTCGCGTGTATTTGATCAGGCGGAAAACAAAATGCACAGCATGAAGGCCCTGTTCGTGGCGAGTGCAGGAGGGGCTGCAGTCTGAACCTGAAATTATAGGGGAAGGTGAGCGGGTATGGAGACATTGTCGGCGATAGACTGGGAGCGGTTTCAGGTGCTTTCTCCTTCTGAAAAAGCGCCTTACTTCGGGGATGG
The DNA here is from genome assembly GCA_007129405.1 of Kiritimatiellia bacterium. Lineage (GTDB taxonomy): Bacteria > Verrucomicrobiota > Kiritimatiellia > UBA8416 > UBA8416 > T3Sed10-140. The sequence continues at coordinate 10,742 of SKVN01000161.1, read as the reverse complement.
TGTGCGGGAGCAGCATGTCATCCTGGCGCAGCAGTTTGACCGTGCACGGTTGGATGCACTAGGTGCGCTGGCAACGCGGATTCGCCGTGTTGCCAAGACACATGCTGGCAGTGATTTTTTGCAGCAAACGCTTTCGCATAAACGCGCGATGCTATTTTTTACCCAGCCGAGTACGCGGACATTTTTGTCATTTTGCGCTGCCTGTGAGATTCTGGGCTTGAAAATGGGTGAGGTTCGGAATCCCTCCACGTCCAGTGAGTTCAAGGGCGAGTCACGGGATGACTCGGTACGTACATTCAGTTCGTATTTTGATCTGATTATTATGCGTAGCGAGATTGGAGGTTTGGCGGAGCGTGTAGCGTGGTTGTTGTCGCATTCTGAACGTACGGTTCCTGTGATCAATGCAGGATCCGGCAAGGATCAGCATCCGACGCAGGCGTTGCTGGATATTTATACGTTACAGCGCAGCTTCGAATTGCAGGGCGGCATTGATGGTAAACGTATTGTGTTTGCAGGTGATTTGAAACGTGGGCGAACCGTGCGGTCTTTATCTGTGTTGCTAACACAGTATAAGGATGTGGAGCAGTGTTTTGTGGCACCCGCGGATTTACAGATTGGGGAGGATATTCAGGCGGTATTGCAAGAGCGCGGGATATCCTTTTCTTTGCGTGATGATTTGCGTCCGGAACTGGGTTCTGCGGATGCGGTATATATGACGCGGGTACAGGACGAATGGGATGCCTCGGATGGTGCTGCGTCCGCGTTTGATCCCGCGCGTTATCGTATTGGAAAAGCCGAATTATCCTGTATGAAGCCGGATGCTGCGATTTTGCATCCGCTTCCGCGGCGCGATGAAATTTCCCCAGAGGTGGACGAGGATGAACGGGCCGTGTATTGGCGACAGATGCGTAATGGGATGTGGATACGCGCAGCTTTGATTGCATCCCTCTTTGGTATTGAAGATGAAATTTGTGGGTACGTGGGAGCGTAGCTTTGCCTGTGAATATGCATGTGATTGGGAATGGGATTGTGGTGCTTGCATTTGCTAGCCTGTTGGGGCTGAGTGGTAGCGGCTGTGCAGCTCCTCGTGCGGGGGAAATGCATGTTGGTCCTCTTTACCAGTCTTTGCCAGATTTTGAAGGCAATGCGGGCTTCCAGTTTGCGGGTCCACTGGTTGAACGGCGCGTTTCGCCGGAGGGCAAACGCTTTACGGCAATCAGGCCATTCTGGTCGCATGCGGCAGATGCGGATGCGCACCGAGCGGGTACGGATATTCTCTGGCCGTTGGGGGTGTTTACTTCTCGCGGGAACGAGTTGCATTGGCGTATGTTGCCTGCTTTCGGGCATGTTTTTGACACGGATGCGTCTTCTTCTCGTCATCGCTGGGCGCTGTTTCCGATCTTGTTTGGTGGCCGTGATGCGGAGAAGCAGGCCTATTTTGCTGTGTTTCCTGTGGGGGGGCGGCTACATGCGTTTCTGGGTTATGATCGGGTTTGGTTCGTTCTCTTTCCTGTCTATGCACGCAGTTATCAAGGCGAGAACCGAACGACTTCCGTTTTGTGGCCGATCTACTCGCGCACAACGGGCGGAGATAACGAGCGTTGGCGGGTTTGGCCTCTGTATGGCTATTCATATAATCCGGATCGTTGGACCAAGCGATTTGTTCTGTGGCCGATTTGGACGTCGGTAGATTATCATTATCCTGACATGGAGGGGGGGGCTGGGTTTATTCTATTTCCCTTATATGGACAAGTGCGTTTGCCAAGGCAGCAGTCGCGTATGCTGTTCCCCCCCTTGTTTAAAGTTGAATGGGGCGAGACGGACCATTTTGCTTTCAATGCACCATGGCCGATCTTGCAGTATGTCGACAGTCCGAATCAGCAACGTTTTTATCTTTTTCCGTTTGGCGGGCGTCTCCGCAGGAGACATGATCATAGCTGGTTTGTCTTATGGCCCTTTGTTTCGGGGCGACGGAGCGAACGTCCTCGTGAAGTGTTGACACGGTTTCAGGTTTTGCCGTTCTGGTATTATGAAGATGTGCGCAAGCGTTTGCCGGATGAGCCGGGATCCGAAGGTGTCTCTGCTTCGGAACATAAAGTGCCCGTTTCGCGTTATGTCCGGGTTTGGCCTGTGTGGATGTATCGTCGCGAGGAAGAACAAAGTCTTGTGCGGGTTCCTGATTTGTGGCCGTTGCGTCAGACGCCAGGTATCGATCGGAATTGGGCTCCCTTGTGGACTTTGTATCGGAGAGAGCGAGCGAACGAGCGCAGGTTGTCCGTCTGGCTGTGGGGAATGGCGCGTTGGGAAAAATCTCCTGAAGAACACGATTTACGGATTTTTCCTCTGCTGGAATCTCAAGAACAGGATAAAACCCGACGATGGCGGTTTTTGTATGGATTCTTAGGGTACGAACGGGATAATTTGCAAAAGAAGTACCAGTTATTATACTTTTTGCGTATCCGACGTATGTTTGATGGGGATGAGATAACGTCCGGTGATGCTTATAGAGGTGGTCGATGATAACCAGAGAACCTGAATATTTTCCAGAGTCCAAAAACTGGATAGGACGTTTGGGACGACGATGTGTTTTTTCGTTTCGCGAGACGGGTCGCGCGGTGTTTTTATTACTATCGGCGTTTTGGGCGATGCGCACGATGTTTACGGCGCGTGCACGGAAAGAAATTGTTACCCAGATGTTTGTTTTTGGCATCAAGAGTCTCGGCGTGATCACGATCGTGGCGTTATTTACGGGTATGATTCTGGCGTTACAAACGGGGTTGGAGTTACGGCGTTTTAGCCAGGAAGAGTTCATTGGTACGGCGGTGATGGTTTCGATGTTGCGAGAAATGGGGCCTTTTATGACGGGATTGATTCTCGCTGCGTGTGTGGGGTCTGCGATAGCAGCACAAATCGGGACGATGGTGGTGTCAGAAGAGGTTGCGGCTCTGGAGATCATGTCGATCGATCCCGTGCGTTTTGTCGTGATGCCGCGCTTGGTTGCCATGATGATTATGACGCCACTGCTGGCATTTTACACCTGTGTGATGGGGGTGGTTGGTGGTGGTATCGTAGGTTCGACACAGCTCGGCGTTGCGTGGGCAACGTATTTTGATAATGCTACCCGTTGGGCGGAGGTAAAGGATTTGATGGTGGGGCTGTTCAAGGCATTTTTATTTGGCATTATTATTACTACGGTTGCGTGTCATCAGGGATTTGCCACGACACAGGGCGCGGTTGGGGTTGGGTATGCAACGCGTAAATCGGTGATTGTCTCTTTTCTTTTGATTTTAATTGTGGGGTATTTTGTGACCCGTTTGTTTTATGTATAATGCACGATCGGGCATGCCTATAATAGGAGGGCGAAAGAATGGATCACGGGACGCAGCAGCCGTTGAGCATCGTTGTTATTGGTGCATCCGGTGACTTGGCGCGAAAGAAGATTTTTCCGGCCTTATTCGCCTTGTTTTGTCAGAATTTTTTGCCGGAAGGGGTTCGTGTATTTGGTTTTTCGCGGACTTCCTATTCGGATGTGGCATTTCGGGAGGCTTTGGAAAAACATCTGACATGCCGTTATGTGCCTGAATCGTCTTGTGGTCGCCTCATGCAGTCTTTTCTGGAAAAATGTTATTATGTGTGTGGACAGTATGGCGAGCGCGATGCCTATCTGGCTTTATATGATAGGATGCGCGAGGTAGAGTCCTCGCGGGATGTGAATCGATTGTATTATTTGTCGATACCACCGTCTATTTTTCTGGATGTTGCGCATGCATTGGGAGGGGCTGGGTTGGTGCAATGTGGCATTCATTCGCCTTGGTCAAGAGTCATTGTTGAAAAGCCTTTCGGTCGTGACCGGGCGAGTTCGGATGAACTGGTGCGGGGTATGGCAAATGTGTTTCGAGAAGCGCAGACCTTCCGCATAGATCATTACCTAGGTAAAGAAGTGATTCAGAACTTGATGGTTTTGCGATTTGCGAATCTTGTGTTCGAACCCTTATGGAATGCGAATTACATTGAAAGTGTACAGATCTGCTGGAAGGAGAATGTAAGCGTTGCTGGGCGGGCAGGATATTTTGATGATTACGGCATTATTCGGGATGTGATGCAAAATCATTTGTTGGAAATTCTGGCTCTGCTCGCGATGGAGCCATGCGCGAAGCTTGATGCCGGGCATATTTGCAACGAAAAAATTCGTGTTTTGCGGAGTATTCGTCCGTTGACGTTGGCGCAGATATCACTGGGCCAGTACACGGGAGCAACGGTTGGCGACACGGAAATTCCGGGGTATCTGGAAGAGGAGAATGTACCTGTCGATTCGCGCACACCAACATATGCGGCGGCCGTGTTGGAGGTTGACAATGATCGTTGGCGTGGCGTTCCGTTTTTGATTGTGGCGGGTAAGGGTTTGGATAGTCGGAAAACAGAGATTCGTATACGCTTTCGTTCCGTTGCGAAGAGTATGTTTGCGGGTTTGATGCATGGCACAGGGCCGAATGAGTTGGTGATTCGGGTGCAGCCGAATGAAGGTATTCATTTGCGGGTGCTGGCGAAAGTGCCGGGGAATCCCTTGCGCTTGAAACAAACAGATCTGGATTTGCAATATCGGCGCGTATTTGATGAGGTGATTCCGGAAGCGTATGAGAGTCTGATTCTTGATGCGTTGCGGGGCGATAAGAGTTTATTTATTCGCAAGGATGAATTGGCTGCAGCATGGGATATATTTACGCCTGTTTTGCATGCGTGGGACGAAGGGGGCGAACGGCCTGAACACTACCCGTTTGGCAGTGTGGCAACAGAAGGTGCCAAGGCACTCGCTGTTCGTTTTGGTTTTGTCCCCGAAGTGTTATAGGGGAGAGTTGCGATATGGAATACAAAGAGTTCGAAAGTAAAGATGCGTTGGAGTTGGCTGGATATACGTTACTGAAAGAAGCATTTTGTCAAGGCGACCCGTCCCCGCGTGCGATCATGTTAACGGGGGGGAATACGCCTTTTGGCGTATATAAGGCTTTAAGTTTGGAAAAGATCAAGGCCGATCCGGGCGTTCATGTGTATGTAAGTGATGAACGTTACGTGCCGCTGGAAACCGGTGATAGTAATTATGGGCGTATGCGGGGGATGCTGGATTCTCTTGGCGTACGGCATCGCTATGTGGTGGATAGCGCCGTGCCGCCGGCGATTGCTGCATCTCGGTATGCAAATGATATGTCCCAATTGCTGGGCAAGCAAATATCGCTGCCACTTGGTATTCTGGGGCTTGGTGCTGATGGGCACGTGGCGGCTCTGTTTACCCGGGAACAGATTGTTCGTTCCCGTGGGCAACTGGCTGTGGCGGTGGACCGGCCGGATGGCATGGTCGGGATTAGTCTTGCGCCGGAGATGTTGTGCAAGGTGGAGCGGCTTGTGTTTTGGGTCTGTGGCGAGGGAAAAGAAAATGCTGTTGATTCGCTGTTGCATCGACCGCAGGATATTCCGGCGGGTTTGGCACTCGCAGATGCGCGGCATGTTGAAGTGTGGTATAGTCCACAAGGGTAGAGGCGTTTGGGGGAAGGCGTGTGTTTGATAGAAAGCGCGCGGTCCTGGCCGTGGTGCTTGCGTGGATACATAAAAAAAGGAGTACATGATGGCGGTTGTAGATTGCAAAGATTCTGTTGCCCATAAAGAGGGACATTTGTGCGTTTTGGCTTCGGAAGAGAAATTTGATGACATTCGGTCGCTTGTTCGAACCCCCCGATTCCTATGCTTTAATTGTGGTCGCGTTGCAGATCATGCCGATAATCTTTGCAATCCGATGCCACTGGAAACCTGAATGAGTCGGGGCGATCTACAGTATGCAGCGTATACCCCTGTAGTGAGGGAAATGTTGTCTGAAGGTGTTTGTGTTGTGGACATGTGGGGGCATTGGACTCGTACGATTTGCATGCTGTTAGGTGGGCTACTGCTGACAGGGTGTGCGTTGATGCCAGGCACGCGTGCTGGGCGGGATGTTCTGTCGTCGTTTGATCCTGCCATGGGATTTGTGTTTTTGGAAGCGGAGAACATGCGTGCCGTTATTCAGCCGGATGAGAATGCGGCTGTTGTTGTGACCAAGCAGGATGGAGCAGATCCGTTGCTTATGGAGATCCTGGTTGGAGCGAGAGAAGCAGGACGGCCTGAAAATGTTTATGCGGATCGCCTTGTTATTGGCGTATCTGGTGATTTGGATGTGGTTCCGTCTGCATGGCAAATGCTGGATAAACGTGCCGATGGTTATGTTTTTCATCGAGACGTTCGGCTGCAGTCGATACGAGAAGGCACGTTTCCCCTTTCTGTGCAACGGGAGGTTTCTTTGCTCGGGCGTTCTGCCTTGCATGGTTTTCTGCACGCCCCTCTCCCTGATGGTGTGCAGGTGTCTGGATATGCAAGTGGGACGGTTTTCTTGAACCCCGGGCCTCTGCCCTGGCCACGTTCAGCCGCTTTGCCTCACATTCGTATTGAGGGGGATTTGGTACGTAGTCAGGAAACGTTGTTATTGCTGCATGTCAGGCCGGGCGGCGAAAATGCCATGATGAAATCGTTTGGCAAGTATATGTCGTTTGTCGATACGGTTTTTATGGGTAGGCTGATGCAGGCGGAAGAGCGTCATGTTGTGTTGCTTTCAGATTATGTGTTGCCACGAATTGCGTTGTTGGATCCTGAGAATCGCGTGCTCACCTTGATTGCCTATACACCGTTAGTTGGTGCCTTGGGAATGGGGGATGCGGATCGTGTACGTTCTGATCTGGAGCTGGTGATCACAGGGCGGGATAGAGCAGGGCAGTGGATACGCGTTATCTCATCGGGTGCTGCCTTGCCTCTTGCCACAGGCGGAAGTACTCGACATCAGCGGCAGACGTTTCATGTTCGGGGTACATTACATGCATTGTTTGAGATTGCAGCAGCGTTTTGCCGGTTGCCGCACGATGATGTGCTGCTGGCTTTCGAGAATATGGTTATTGCGGAGCGTGATTGATGGGGCTGGGGCATGACGGGGAAATTGCAGCAACGGATACTACGCCGCAAGCGGATGCGCGTTTACTGCTCCGTTGTGGTATGTTCGCGATTGTAGGACGCGCTAACGTTGGAAAATCGTCCCTGATGAATGCGATACTCGATGACAAGGTAAGCATTGTGAGTCCCGTTGCCCAGACTACGCGCAACCGCATACGGGGTGTTTTGTCGGAACCACGCGGGCAATTGGTGTTTTTGGATACGCCTGGCGTATTTAAAGCCCAGCATGATCTTGGGCGCATTATGAACAAGGCGGCACGTTCTGCTGTGGAAGGGGTAGACGGTGTCATTCTTGTGCTGGATCCTTCTTGTGTGCTGCGGGATGAGGATTTGGGATGGATGCGAAGATTGTTTCGCAGTGCGTATCCTGTGCACATTGTCCTGAATAAAAGAGATCTCGTGTGGACGGAAGAGGCTCGTTGTCTGGCGGCTTGGGCGTCCGTTTGCGAAGGGGGCCCGGAAAAAGCGGTTGCCTGGCATCGTGTCTCTGCCCGGACGGGAGAGGGCGTGTCCGAGTTGGTGGATGCCTTGTTTGGGGACGCGCCCGTGGGACCACCGCTTTTTCCGGAGGATATTGTGTCGGACTTTCCGCGGCAGTTGGCCATTGCCGATGTGATCCGGGAAAAATATTTTCATGTTTTACGGGATGAGGTGCCGCATGATCTTGCGGTACGTATTCGTTCGTTGGAAGAGGAATCGGATTCCGTTTGGAGGGTGCATGCGGATATTTTGGTGAATCGACCTTCGCAAAAAGGCATTGTGATCGGGGAAAAGGGTAGGCTTTTGCGAAAGGTTAAACGTGGTGCCAGCCATGAAATTGAGCAAATGTATGGTGTTCAGGTGCATCTCGATCTATGGGTTAAGGTTGAAAAGAACTGGTCTCGCAATTTCTGGATTTTGCGGCAATTGGGATACGATTAGAGAGGTGTGATTTTGGAACGGTTGCGTTTGGTGATGCGTTGGGCTCTGCTTGTGGTCGTCGTGTTGTGCGCTTGTATAGCACCTTGGTTCTTCGGTGCTTGGGAGATGTGGTGGTTTTGGCCATTTGTGGCGGTTTTGGCGGTGGGCTGTGTGTTTGCAGGCATTGCGCTGTTTCTTGGCGAGGGTACGTTTTCGAAGCAGGGCCTTTGGACTCTTTGTCTGTGTCTTCCGTTTTGTATCTATATTCTCGCGCGCTGGGGGTTTGGCGACGTCGTTTTTCTGGATGCCGAGCGGACAGTTTTGTTGCATATAACCGGTATTTTAGTGGCGGCTTGGGTCGTTTTCTGGGTTCATGATCATCATTTGCCGCTGTTGTTTTGGTCGCTATTTGTCAGTCTTTTGACCATGTCGGTGTATGGTATCTTGAATCATGTTGTGTGTGGGAGTCGTCTGGTGCTCTGGGCTCCGCGATTCGAGCAATATGCCGGCCGTGCAACGGGACCCTATTTTTGCCCGGATCATTTTGCGGGTGCGATGGAGCTTTTTGTTTGTATGGGACTGGGGCTTGTTTTGGATCGTGCCAGCGGGAGGGGAAAACGGGTTTTGGGGCTGTTCGCCGTCGCCTTGGGTTTCATCGGTGCCATTATGAGTCTTTCGCGTGGTGCCGGCATGACGCTGGCGGTAGTGCTTGGAATCGTTGTTGTGGTAGGTTTTTATCAATGGCCGACCTCGGTGCGTTATGGTTGGCGAGCAATGTGTGTTTGCGGTGGGCTTTTGGTGCTGATCGGGGCCTTTTGGCTTGCGCAGGATTATCGCGAGCGGTTTGTGACCTATGGAGGGTTGGATCGGGTTTCGGCTATGCAGGAAACGTCTGTGACCGAGCAGGTGAGATCACGCCTTTTGCGTACATCCCGCGGACGTATGTATACGGGGGCCTGGCTCGCTTGGCAGACATCTCCTTGGTTGGGCGTGGGGCCCGGCATGCAACGAAATCTGTGGCCTGCATTTGCGCACTCGGGGGACGGAGACCGTGAGGCTGGGATTTGGCCAAGTTTGATCAATGATGATTTTCATTCTTATGAAGTCCATAGTGATTGGTTAGAGTTGCTACAAGAGCATGGTATGATAGGACTGATGTTGTTTTTGCTTGGATGTGCGGGTGTAATGGGGGTTTACTTTTGTGCATTCCTGCGCACGGGGCAAAACTGGCGAAAGTATGAGCTTGACTATCTGGAGCATCCGCCGAGTGGTTATTACATGATTTTGGCCGGTTTCCTCTCTTTTGGGGCGATGGCATTTCATTCTCTTGGTGATTTTAATCTGCAAATGCCGGGAACGGTATGGATGCTTGCTGTTCTAATTGGGCTCGGGATTCGAGCAGGAATTGCCATGAAGTGATTGCCTTGCCGGTAGATCATGACGTTCTGAGGCTGTCGATACACGACAACCTCGGTGCTTGTGCACTCTGGGTATTTGCCTGATGTAGGACATAGACGGGCTTTCCCCTGCGAGGAGTCGTGTTGCGCACGAATGGGAAATTTGTGTAACGCGAATTGGAAATTGCACTACAGGTGAATCATGGTAGCATGTGTACTTGATCTGCTCTGTGGCGTGCGAGCGAGTGAATATGAGAAGCAACCAGAAGGAATGATTTTTGGGAGGGATGATGGCCTGGGAGTATTCTGAGAAGACCAAACAATTATTTATGGATGCGGTGCAAGGGAAGCCGGGCACGCATATGGGGGAGATTGCCGATGCCGACGGTATAGGGGAACATGGCTCGATTGCTTGCGGGGATGCCATGCGTTTTACCTTTCGTGTGGTACGTGATCCGCATGACCCATTACAGGACCGGATCACCGAAGCCCGCTATCTCACGTTTGGTTGCACGTCTGCCATTGCCGCCTCGGAGGCATTGTGTACGATTATCGAACAAGAGTCGCGAACGCCGATCGAGGCACTACAGATCACGAATGCCGATATTGTAGCTTTTCTGGATGGTTTGCCGGAGCAAAAGGTGCATTGTTCGGTGATGGGGGCCGAAGCCTTGGAGGCGGCCGTTTTCAATTGGGCGCAAAAGCGTGGCGTGGATCTAAAGCTGCTGGGTGTGGATTTGCATGAAGGCGATGAGGAGGAAGGGCGTATTGTCTGCAAGTGCTTTTCTTTGAGTGAGCCGTACATCCGGCGTAAGATCAAGGAATTGGAGCTTCGCACGATTCCTGACATCACGAATGCGATTAAAGCAGGCGGGGCCTGCATGGCCTGCCATCACCAGCCGGGGGGGCTGCAGGATATATTGGATGATATTTGGGGTCGCAAGGATACCACAACATATAGTGCAGCTAACGCCGGTTTGCCCGCCACGGAAGGTGTTGCCAAGGCCGTTGAGCTGACGCCTTACCAATTGGGGCATCGAATTGATGCTGTGATGTCCGAAACCATTTTGCCGATGTTGCGTGGGGATGGTGGTGATGCCGAGATTGTGGATATCAAGGACACAACGATCTATGTACGTCTGAAGGGGGCTTGCGCCGGCTGTGCTGGAGCTGCGACAACCTTGAAGTTGTTGGTGGAGCGAACGCTAAAAGATCAGGTGGATGAGCGACTGCGGGTTGTGGCCGTCGGTTCGTGAGGTTTTGCGACGCGTTTTGGATGATGCGTATAACAAAGTTGCTGGTTAGGCTCGGCGCCGATCGCGCTCGGATGATGCGGATGTGTAACTGGTGTCGAAGTGTTGGGAGTCTGGTTTACGAGAACGGCGACGAGATCGGATTACGAGTCGGCAAAATAAATCGTTT
>SKVN01000103.1 GCA_007129405.1 Kiritimatiellia bacterium | reverse complement strand
TTGCGAACTGCGTTTGCAATCGCAGGTTATCGAAGTGCCGGAGCAGCCTCGCTACAAATATCACTTCAGCCTGTTCAATCTGGAATACATTCCCTCGCAGCGTACAGAAGATCGGGAGCCGGAAGAGAGCGAGCCGACTGCTGCGCGTGAGTTAAAGCTTACGCCTCCCCTCGACAAGCTCGGACTAACCGTTACGTATATGACGGGCACCAAACGCTTCGAATTATCCAAGGATTTTTTCACGGTGGATGCCGTGGTTCTGGATGTGGAGCGACGTTTCAAGAATACGATCTTCGAATCGCGCCATTTTGATTTTGGTGGTGGAATCACTGTTGACGGCGTCCCGCGTGCCAGCGAGATCGAGCGTGTCATCCGGTCCGCTATGGCTGCCGTTGGTATGGAGGGTGATCGACTTTCGCGTGAAAACAAACAGCAAGTCGAATTGTATTTCAACCAGTTTCTACCCAAAGGCAAGAAGCGTGTGGTTCGTGAGAATAAGCGAGGGCGGGCCTTCGGGCTTACCACCAAGGAGATCCCGCAGACTTCGGCGCGTGCTGGTGGCGTGGACAACGAGACCTCCGTATTTGTCTCCGAAAATCATACATCCGAGTTGTCGCCCGAAAACCGTTTTGTGCTCGCCGAGCTCACCAAGCCCCAGAAACGCAAGCAGGGACAAATGGAGTTGGGCGAAGGGCAGCTATCTGCTCTCGGCTTTAATACCGACTACATCAAACAATTGGCGCAATTCCGCAACATATTCGGTGTGAAGCCGGACCGTATGCGCACCCCGCAGGCACTCGTGATTACGCGCTACGAGCCCGAGCGGCAATTCGTTTTCCGGCTGATTGATCACGCGCATATGTTGACGTCATGGATCAAGTCACCGGATACCGGATTCTACGATCTCGACTATGAATACTGGCGCGGGGGGAAAGACCGCGTACGCCGCTCCTTTAACCCGGACTTTTTTATTCGCTTGCGTCTATCCGACTATCTGCACCTGTTACCTGCCGACGATAAAAATATGGGTGTGCAGCGGTTACGCGAAATTCAGGATCATGGCATCACCGATATCATCCTAGTCGTCGAGATCAAAAGCGACGATGATGACAGCGAACAAACCCGCGCCAAAGGTGAATACGGCGAGCAGCACTTCACCGCACTCACCCCGCGCCTGCTCGAAACGAATCCCATCGACTTTCCCGAGGCGTATCGCCCCGACACCAAGCAGCTCTACGCCTTCTGGATTCTCCGCCCCGAAGAATACAAGAGCTGGTTCGGCAAACTCCGCACCGGCCTCATCGCCTTCGATGTCCAAATCCCCGAAAATTAAGCGCAGGACCAATACCATAAAGAGAGGATACATATGAGCGAAGCAAAATACACGGTAGCGCAGTACCCGATCGGATCACTGATATCCTGGGTAAACGATGACACAATAGCGATTCCCGAAATCCAGCGTCCGTTTGTGTGGGATGCAACAAAGGTCAGGAACCTCCTGGATTCCCTGTATCAAGGTTATCCGATCGGCTATTTGATTGCGTGGAAGAACCCGAACGTTCGCCTCAAGGATGGAACCTATTCCGAAGGAAAAAAGATCCTCATTGATGGGCAGCAGCGCGTTACGGCTTTGATGACCGCCGTGCTCGGTAGAAAGGTGATTACCAAGGATTACAGGCACACACGCATTTGTATTGCGTTTAATCCTGTTACCGAAACATTTGAAGTGTCCAATCCGGCAATCCAAAAGGATCAGGAATGGATTCAGGATGTAGGGCCCATAATTAGTGGAATGGCTAATGTGTTTGCTGCTGTGGATGAGTACTGTGGAGCTATGCCCAGTATAGAAAGATCAGCGGTGCAAAATGCAGTTGCCAAACTTAGTGGAATTGCTAATAGCCAAATCGGAATGATAGAGCTGGCAGCCAATCTGGATATCGAAACAGTCACTGAGATATTTATCCGTATTAACAGCGCAGGGGTGGTGTTGAGCCAAGCCGATTTTGCCATGTCGAAGATGGCGGCGAATGAGCGTTACGGTGGACATACTTTGCGTAAGGCAATTGATTACTTTTGCCATCTGGCTGTCGCCCCGGAGTTTTACCCGACTGTGGCGGAGGTGGATCGTGAATTTTCAAGTACAGAGTATTTTAAGGCGATGTCATGGCTGAAGGATGAAAATGATGATTTATATGACCCGTCCTATACAGACATGTTGCGGGTAGCCTTTACTTCGCAGTTTGGTCGTGGTCGCTTCTCGGATTTGGTTAGCCTGCTGTCGGGGCGCAATTTCGAAACGAAAGAGTTTGAAGATTCAATTGCAGAAGAATCTTTTTCAAAGCTATCCGCCGGTGTAATGAAGTTTATGAATAAGACGCAGTTCCAATGCTATGTTATGATTCTGCGTTCTGCCGGTTTTATTGATAGAAGCCTAGTGCGCTCCCAGAATGTCCTGAACATGGGGTATATTCTTTACCTTGCCTTGCGAGATGCCAAAGTGCTGCAACCAAAGATCGAATCACTCGTCCGCCGTTGGGTAGTTCTTTCCATTCTGACGGGCCGTTATTCTGGATCAGCAGAATCGCAATTCGATTTTGACATCAAGCGAATCTCCTCTATGGACTTTTCTGATTATCTTGCAGAAATAGAACAGGCAGAACTATCAAGTGCGTTCTGGGATGCAGGGCTAGTTCAAGCGTTGAATACTTCGGTCGCCAGCAGTCCACTCCTCAATGTATTCTGGGCAGCGCAGGTTAAGGGTAATGAGCGCGGATTTTTGTCCCGCGATATTACTGTTGATGACATGATATCCCACCACGGAGACATCCATCACATCTTCCCCCGCGCCTACATGAAGAAACATGGCATGAAGCGTGGCCAATATAACCAGATAGCCAACTTTGCCTATACACAAACGGAGATTAATATTGCTATCGGAAGCAAGCCTCCATGTGAGTATATGCAGTATGTGCGAGACTCGCAGTGTTCAGGCGAGAAAGCACGGTACGGAGGTATAGACAATACTGAAGATTTGATGGCGAATCTGGCTGCAAACTGCATACCCGAATCCGTTTTCGATATGGATGCTGATAGTTATGACACCTTTCTGGTTGAACGACGAAAGCTCATGGCCGCCAAAATACGTGATTACTACAAAGGCTTATAGCCATCGGGACCGTGTGATTTCGAAGGGGTTGTCATGTGGATATTCACGAAGTACGGTTTTTACAGTGCGGATCTGAAATGACCGATAGCATAATTTCATCCCCACAGATTGAAGAACTGAAGCAGCATTGTGGGCTGCTGCGTGATGAAGTTGCTACGCTCCTTGCTGAACACGATCATCTTATTGGTACAGTCGGGCCGAACGTAGTTGCTATATATGCCACAACGATCGGAGTGAAGGAATACGAGGCGCTATCCTTGGATGTCGAGGTGCGCCGGCTTAAAGCGACGATTGAAAAAGTCCAAGCCATTGAGAACCAGGGGAAGATGCCGAACCTGGAGCAAATTGAAGCAGCAGTAGAAGATGAGCTTCAAGAGTGGAAGGCCAAAGTCGACAAAATGCTCGATGAAATTACGGCCAGCCAAAAGCGTCTCAATAATCAAATGACTGGTGAAGAGTCCGCAGAGCTGCAGAAACTCTACCATAGTCTTGCAAAGAAGCTGCACCCGGATCTGAATCCAGGTCTGACCGATAAACAGAAATTGCTTTGGCAACGCGTACAGCACGCTTATGCCACCGGCAACCTTCCGGAAATGAGGGCACTTTCTCTACTGGTTGATGATATTCCCGACGAGCTTGATATGCCGAATCAGGTCGAGCAATTGGAGAAGCGTTGTGCTGACTTACGAGCTCAAGTTGACAGCCTGCTGCAGAAAATAGCAGATATCAAAATACAACCGCCTCTTTCTCTGAAAGATAAGTTGGATGATCCGGAATGGGTCGAACAGCAAATTGCTGCGTGCAAAGCCAAAATCACGATGCTATCAGAACAGAAGAACAATCTTGAAGCCTGGCTATCGATATGGAAGCACAAGAAATGACAGACCCATTAAACAACATACCGGCTAAGATTGACCCGGCCATGCTTGCTCTCATGAAGGGGGCTTTCGGTAAGGACGGACTTCCCATGCCCTTTACGAAGGAGATCTTCCTGATCGATTCGCATGTGGCTGGCACGACTCACAGAGACTTGGCAGAGGTGGAGCCCGGCTTGTCCACGGGCGATCTTCTGTGTTTTAAGCGCGATCCGGAAAATCAGCATGACAAGCTGGCAATCAGGATTTATGACGAGAAGGGTAACGAGCTTGGATTCGTGCCTCGGGAGAAGAATGAAATCCTGGCGCGTTTAATGGATGCGGGGAAGTTGATCGTGGGTAAGTTGGAGGCGAAAGAATGGCGTGGCTCCTGGCTAAAAATCAAAATCCGAGTATACATGAAGGAGTTATAGCATGAGTCCGGACGAGACTCTTGGTGCACCATTGCCAGAAGCCCTCCAAAGGTTCATCGCCGAGCAGGAGTGGATTTTTGCCAAGACATACGCCGAAACATGGCCGCATGAATACATCGTTAAAGATAGAGTGGACGCAGAGCTATTTGCGCAGCTAGCTGATCACATAGATACACACGGCTACACCGAGTCTTTTTACAAAACCCCGCTGGTTTATTTCGATTATGACGGGCACACATACTGGCACCTGGGAATTATCATCAATCGTTGTCTACATGACGATACCTTCAGTCGCCGTAAGCGCGATGGGCGTTTGCCACCTTTTACTCCGAAATAGTCCTTGATAATCAATATACAAGGAGGTTGTATATTAAGGGCATGACAGGAGGTTTCTAATGCGTACAGTGACTGTTAATGTCGCCTTTCAGAAGGATTTGTTGCGAGAGATCGATCAATTGGCGGGGCGAGAGTCGCGCAGCCGGTCCGAGTTTTTGCGCGAAGCTGCCCGTGCCTACATTGAGCGGAAGCGTCGCTGGTCTGACATCTTTGAGTTGGGCCGAGGTATGGCAGAGGCCAAAGGCCTAACGCCTGATGATGTGGCGAGCGAAATACGCGCACATCGTAAGACCAATCCGGTGGGCTAATGCCAAGCTGGTCGTTTCGGGGGATTCGGGCTTGTGAAAAAAGCAGGTCTGTGCTTGAGTATTCACCGTTTCACGGAGAAAAGCACATGATAAGTCAGCAACAAATAAATCGTTTTGGCCAGCGTTTAGCGGCAACATTCAAGCCTGAACGTGTCGTGTTGTTTGGCTCGTACGCATATGGATCGCCGAAGGATGACTCCGATGTGGATATATTGGTTGTCATGCCTTTGGATGAGAGTCCGGTTGATAAATCTGTAGAGATAAGAATGAAGCTCCGTCCGGGTTTTCCACTGGATCTTTTGGTTCGCACCCCATCAAAAATTCGCGAACGCCTAGCAATGGGCGACGATTTTATCCGGGAGATTCTGGAAAAGGGGAAAGTTCTTTATGAAGCCGCTCACGTCTGAATGGATATCCAAGGCGGAGGGAGACTTTGCGATTGTCGAGCGAGAGTCGCGGGCGAGGCGCAATCCTAGTTATGATGGTGTTTGTTTCCATGCACAGCAATGTGTGGAGAAATACTTGAAAGCTCGTATATGCGAGGCTGGTTCGAGCGTTCAAAAATTGCACGATTTGTCGGCATTGCTTGATCAGGTTTTGCCATATGAGCCGCTTTGGGAATCGTATAGGCGCGATCTTGCTTATTTGTCCGACTATGCTGTGAATTTCCGTTATCCTGGTGAAAGCGCAAGTCGCGAAACGGCACTGCAAGCGCGAAGTTTTTGCAGATCCTTCCGTAAGGCGGCACGCGCCGCACTTGATGTTGAAACCTCATAGTCTTACGGGCGGGAGCTTGGCGAGATTTCCTATGCGTTCAGTCGCCAGATGGTGAAGTTGAGGACGGTGGCGAAGGATACCCATAGCACGTAGGGGATGAGCAGGATGGCGGCGGTGCGTTTGACGCGCCAGAACGCGGCTATGGTTGCGAGGATCGAGGCAAGCAGGAGCAAGATCCCAGCAAATGCCAGATCTGGTCGCTGGAGGCCAAAGAAGAGTGGTGTCCACAGTGCGTTAAGTGCCCATTGCACGAGGTAAATTGTCAGTGCCTTGCGTTGTTGTTTCCATCCGCCGCGTTGCCATACGAGCCAGGCAGCGACAGCCATCATGATGTAAAGCGTTGTCCACACGGGACCAAAGATCGAGTTGGGTGGATTCCATGCGGGTTTCGTAATGCTCGCATACCATCCGCCGGTGTCCACGAAGGCACCGGTGAGTGCCGCGCTAAAGGTTAGCGCTATCCAGCCAATCAGGGCGCTATATTTATAGTATGGCTTGTTGACAGGTTCCATAAGGTTATTATCTCTGATTCCAATATTGCGAGAATAGTGCCGGATTGACTCTATATCGATAGAAATAATTGCAGCAATTCTAATTATGGACCCCAACGCGTGAGAATTCCGGCTTCCTCCTTCGCTCTCCAAGCTTCCTCCTTCGCCAAGGCTACGGCGGACAAGACGGCGGACCGAGGGAAAGCCGTGATTAAAGCGCAGTCGCGATAATCTGTGGGTACAGGCAGGTCGAGTCTTCAGATTGTTTTGAGAGGAAATATGATGTGCGCCATTAGCCGGGAATCTGGTGGTTCTATTGTGTGCTCTGGTTCAGCGTCATATAGGAACGACAATAGCAGTAGGCCCATGCGCCGGCAGAGGGTTAGCTGTAGCTGCCATTCATCCGAGTCGGGCTCATGCGATTCCAGCGCATTGACAGATCGCTGCATGACGGCCAGTAGGCTGCGGTAGTCGTCTTCCTCTATACCGCTCCATAGCTCGACATCCTGATTCCGCACATGTTCGGTGAAGATACTGAGTGATTGCTTGAGGTGAAAGAGGGCATCCGATACGGGAAGCCTGTCGGCCCCAAACACGCCTTGCTCGGCGATAAGATAATTGTGGGGTGCGAACTCCTCGCCAAGCCAGGGATGATCGCCGGGTTGTCGCAT
>SKVN01000051.1 GCA_007129405.1 Kiritimatiellia bacterium | reverse complement strand
GTAAAACCCCGCTGATCAGACCGCAAACCACAGACCTTGGACTTTAGACTCTTACCATTCATAATTTGAACTTTCAAAACGTATCAACCAAATTCCGACCTCTGCCCGTCCGGCATCACAGGTCCGTCACTCTACCTCCCGCCAACTGTGTATATCATCTCTTCGATGCTCTTCATCTTCAGAACTCCCGTCGGGCCCCATCGACCATACGGCAACAGGATCGCGCACGGTACCATGCGGGAGCGCAGGAACCTGCCCCGCAAAACGAAACTGATAAAAATTCCCCCAGGGATCCCGCATGCCCTGCGAATCCTCATGGAAGTCCATGTACGCAAGTCCGCGTGGATTGAGAGTCGGATTCCCGCCACGCATGAGCGTCACAAATTCAGGCCCGGTTTCCGTAATGCCTGCTGGCGGAATACGATAATCGGCCAAATAGGCATGCCATACCGCAACAATCTGATTGATATCATTTCGCGCACGTACTGACTGGGCGCGTGCACGCGCCACATTCAAGCCGGTCAAAACCAGACCCGCCAAAAGAAGGATAATCGCAATCGAAACCAGTAACTCAATCAAAGTAAACCCGCTACGCTTCATAATATTGTACTCCAATACGTTATAGCCCCGAAGACGACAACTCGACCCGCTCACCGGATGGAAGTCTCGCATACAGTGTATAGGACATATAAGGCGGGCTAGAACTGTAATTGTAGTTCCCCGGCCAAGGCGTTCGGTAAAGGTCTAAAAAGACCATGTATTCAAATGGTGTGGCATCGACAAAAGTCTGTCCCGGTTCTTGTTCAAAAGTGAAATGATTTACACCATCAAGATAATGCAACCAGCGGTGTTTCACGTCCCCCACGAAACAAGGTAACGGATCACCCGCTTTTCGCCCATGAAGATAAGCGATCAACCCATCGCGGTATGAATCTGCCGCGCCAGCCTCCCCTCCTTCAGGTACACCATGAGCATACTGGTAACCCGCCCTACCAACAGGAGGATAATGACCAAATACGGCGAAATATTCCTCCAATGCATTCGCAATGGCATTCATGTCGCCGATAGCAGCTGCGCGATTCGACCGCTCGATCACCACATTACTAACCCGGAAAAGCATACCGGACAGCAGCAATATGACCGCCACAACAACCAATACCTCAATCAGGGTAAAACCACCCTTTTTGCTACGTTTCATATCATCCACCTCCCGGCAATGCTCATTCTATCACATACGTCGCACAACATGCAACCATCTGCCCTACCATATATACGCCCCCAGCAGCCCCACTATTAGCCCAGCACCCGCACCGCCCCCCGAAATTCGTTGATAAGTTGATCGGTTGATACGGAAATGAATAACCACACACTTCCCCTCCCCCACATCAACACATCAACCAAATCCCCACACACAAAGCCTACCAGCCTTGTCCGCCATAGCTGAAAGCGACGGCGGATTTTTTCTGTCCCAATCTTTCTGTCTAAAGCTTCACACACCATATGCGATTCAGACCAAAGATCTTTAATACGACGATAAGACGCGACGACCGAAATCCTCTCCTCACAAATAATTCGCATAATTCGATAAATTCGCGGTTAATCCTCCCTTCTATCAACCAAATCCCGGTCTGCAGTCTTCTCTCTACGACATTTCCGTAATAATCGAGATCAACGGCACAAACATGGCAATAACAATGGTACCAATGATTAATGCCAACAACACAATCATAATCGGCTCAATAATAGAGGTTAGCGCCTCGACCGCATTGTCCACTTCATCATCGTAGTTGTCGGCAATGCGCACGAGCATCTCCGGTAGCGCGCCTGTTTCCTCGCCTACGTCTACCATACTCACAACCATGCCCGGAAAAACCCCGGACGCCTCCATCGGCATCGCTACAGATTCACCTTCCTTGACGCTGTCGTGTACGGACTGGATCGCATTGACCAATACCCGGTTACCGGCTGTATCGCGCACAATTTGCAGGGCCTGCAGAATCGGCACACCGGATGCCATCAAGGTACCGAGTGTACGTGCAAATCGCGAAACCTGCGTCTTCTGCACCAAATCCCCAAATAACGGCGCGCGCATCTTGAATTTATCAATTATCTCTGCGCCTTTTTCCGTCTGATTCAAAACTTTTGCCAAGGCAATCACACCAAAAATGACAGCAAGTATAATGTACCACCGCGAGGCGATAAAATCGCTGGCACCAATGACCGTCTGGGTCAACGGCGGCAACGCTTGCCCATCCAACAAATCATCAAAGATTTCGGCAAACCGGGGAATAATGAAAACCATCAAAAAGATCAGAATACCGATAGCGGCCGTTAGCACGACAATCGGATACACCATCGCACTTTTTACCTTCGACTTGATCTTTTCGGCTTTTTCTAGAAATTCCGCAATACGCGCCAATACGGAATCAAGCACACCGCCTGCTTCGCCTGCTTTGACCATGTTCACATATAAATTATCGAACGTGCGCGGAAACATACCAAGGGCTTCCGAAAACGTACCACCGCCTTCCACGGACTCACCCATCCCGGCAAGGGCTTCACGCAATCCGGGCGACTTTTCCTGCTTAAGCAAAATGCGCAAACCGCGCAATAAGGGCAAGCCCGCTTCCAGCAACGTGGCAAGTTGGCGCGTAAATACCATTAACTGCTTGGGTTTGACCCGCTTCTTCAGTAGCCCCCCCAGATCAAACCCTTTGCGCTGGGTGCTTCGAGCAGCAGTTTTACCCTTGGGTTTCCGGCTCCCACTATCAACGGGCGAAACACGCGTCGGTATCATGTTTTGCGCTTTGATCGCGGCAACTGCCGCACTCTGGCTGGCCGCCTCGACAACACCCTCTACCTCGGCCCCACCCTGATTCTGATCCATTGCAATATAACGAAAACGTGCCATTCCTGCCCTCCAACGTAAAACGCCCTATGGCGCAAACCATACGCCTACTTCACAACTATGCAAGTGTGTGCCATTGTGACGGCAAAAGAATGAATAGTCAAGGATCGGCAATCCCGTTCAGCGGCGAAGGGTCGCTGCGCCTAGCCCATGCGAAATGCCAGGCTTCCTGCCTCAATGCCACCCTGAGAAAACCACCGCCACATAAAGCAACATGGATAAAGGACCACACGATACACTGCTTACGTTAAACATGCTCGTAACCGTCGGCACAGCATCGTTATGACACCGCGAGCTATACCGGGGTGATCAGCCATCACCGTGTCAAATGACTCTTTTTCTATTTTCAACACACGAGTTTCTTGCATGGCTGTTGCGGAAGCCGAACGCGGCTCCGGATCCAAAAGTGCCATTTCTCCAACGACCATGCCGGAAGACAACGCTGCTATCTTCTTTGGGCCATCATGGATCAACACCTTTCCACTGCGAATGATGTACATACATTCGCCAAGCTCGCCCTTGGTGATAAATGTTTCACCGGCATGAAAGTCAATCTCTTCAGCGATGGAGGCGATATGAGCCAATACACCATCGGGAATGGCAGAAAATATTTCTGCAGATTTGAGGGTCAGAACTCGTTCGATAATATGTAGCATACATTCCTCCGGTGCTTCTGAACAGTATCCCAAAATCCAAGCGGCATGATCCGCGCATGTGTGCAGCCAATCTTCGGGCCAAAGTACATGCGAAGTCCTTATCTCTTCAATACGTTCAGCAGGATTTATATGATTTACATGAAAGAATTCGCTCAATTCCCCCGCGTTCGTTTGCTCGCTTCGAAAGTGTTCAACAACACAAAGAACGGAATGCTTGATGTTCTTATCTAGCAGCACTTCAAGCCATTCCATCCCCAGTGCTCGTTCCTTCGGGGTCCCTTCTAAAATTTTTCGCCGCACCCCATGTATATCCTCGGAATCGTACAGGAGCGAGCACAGAAAGAACATATTTCCCAGGCGTCTCGTGCATAGATCATAGAGAGCCGAGATCAGCGGCGTTATGCTGTTTTGCATATGCGATAGTTCATCGATAGCAATGATTATACGTGCAATATCCTGCGTGTGTTTCAAAACCAGCGAGTTTACGATTTTTGCCGTTTCACCAGATGCGTGGAATTTTCGCCTGGCTAGCGCAGCATAGACCTCTGCCGCGATCAGGGGATCGCCTTGCCGGCATAATGAATCTTCCAGAGCCATTCCGATCCGGGCATCAGCAACATGGGAACATGCACGAATAATTCTGATTGCTCTTGCAGACGGAATGGAAGGGTCTCGATGCAGGCAACGTCGCAGCAACGGTTCCATATCCCCACCAAATGCGATAAGTGCAGAAAGTGCTTCCGAACGCGCGCCGGGGGAGTCGACCCACGGTTCAATGGCCGGAATAAGCGCGGGATGACGAATGGAACCTGCAGCT
This sequence comes from Kiritimatiellia bacterium, assembly GCA_007129405.1. Lineage (GTDB taxonomy): Bacteria > Verrucomicrobiota > Kiritimatiellia > UBA8416 > UBA8416 > T3Sed10-140. The sequence continues at coordinate 2,742 of SKVN01000051.1, read as the reverse complement.
TTAAGGGCTGCATGTACAACATGCAAATCTTCGTCGTGTAGAAGTTGTACGACAGGATGATAAAAATTTGTGATAGCAGTTCGCTCCAAGATCTGAGCTGCCAGTTTCCGATCGGATGCAGCACGACTCGAAAGCATACGGTTAAATTCATTGCCAGCCTGGAGAATACCATTGATCCCACCATACAAAAACAGGCTCCCTACAGCAGCACTTCTTAAGAGGGACGATGAATGGCTGAGAAAAGGCTTTGCTACCGATACGGGGTCTTCAGCACAAGCACACAGGACACGTACAGCGGAAGACTTACCTTCTTCTGTGCCGCATAGCATAAAAGCCTTTTCAGCGACGTCTTGTCCCCACGCAGGCTTAAGACGCTCAACTCTATCCAGGACATGGATTCTGAACGATTCCGGGTAATTACCATGAGCAATCCTTCTAAGATGCATTTCATACGTGGAATGGCAGGAGTTCTCCAAAAGATCCAACCCGATTTTCAAGACCGAGGGATCTTCCGATGCCAGCAACCCCTCCACAATTTTTAACGTGGAAGCATCTTTCAAGTTCAATTCCATTTCGCTAATGCTGTGCCAGCTCAACGAATGGCGCAATTCATCGCTATAGCAGCGATACAAAAAGACGGCAACTACGGCACAAACGCCCGTTAAGATCAAAGTTGGATATATGGCATAATGTGCAGTAAAGTGCGACATGCGAGAAAAGAAGATCAAAATGAGTCCCGTCAAACCGTAGCTTACGGGAATACCTACGCCCTGTGCAAAAGCATGAACAGCCTCTCTCTCTTTGGGCGCAAGAGGTTGAAAAGCACTTTGAATAGAAGTTTTTGCAAAGCCACTATATGACACATAATACACGATATGAGATGTAATGATCATGGCAAAAAAAGGTGCGCCAGACGTGCGCGTGAAAGCACCAGCTACAATGGCCGATAGCAGCAGAAGAGCTACCGCAACAGGACTAATCGCGAGTCCCAGCGGCATGCCGAATCTGATGAGCATTTTACCGGCAGCCCACGTAAGAAAAAGAAAACTGAGTGCTGTTGCCGCGGCTTTTACTAAACCGATGAACTGGCTCATTTCAGCCCGAGTCGTAAAATACATACTCGCTTCGGTATAGACCAAATACTGGACGAGCAGCAAGATCATCGACACGATCATCTGATAGGAAAAAACAAGAAGTGTATAGCGTTTCGTAATACACGTAAGCACCCCGGAAATCGGGTTTGCTTTCTTGCCGTAATATTTTTCGTGTTTGTAGCGTGTATGTTCCTTTTCTATTGGTGCAATATGATTTCGAATCAACTGTTGCACGGCAATAAAGGCCAGCATCATGGAGCCGCCCCCCAGCAGCAGGAGACGCTCAAGAGAGCCGACAATGCGACTCAGCGGACCGACAAGCAACCCTGCCAGAACAATCGCAAGAATTTCGCCACCGGTTATTTTCGGGTAGTTTCTTTTGATCGTGCGAGCATCAAAGATTTCGTCGGCATGGGACCCACGCAACATCATACAATGGAGACTACCCATAATATGTATCACCATCAGCACATATGCTGCATGGCGAAAAAAAGGGGTCGATATCAGAAAATATGAACCGAAGAAGAGTGCTGTGAAAATCATCAGCGTAACATACGAATAACGTGACAGATGGATTTTGTATTCAAGGGTATTGAACAGGACGGTAAATATAGGAACAGTTATACCGACGAGAACATAAACGTTTCGGAGACCAGAGCCCCCGAAAGAAATCACAAGATTTGTATATGCGACATTTTCGAGCAGTCCAAAAGCCAGTCCCACAAAAAAGGCTTGCACCACAAGAAGGACAAGGGGATGACGCAGCCAGTTTATTTGGGCGGTATGATTGTCAAAAGATTGCTTCGCAGAGGGCAAAGACCACCACCCATTGCGATCAAACTGGAAAGGAGCGTTCATGCCACAATGTAATGAATTCGGCAGGATAATATCAAGCTCGCCGCCAAACTGGCAGAAGTGGTACCCGGGGCGGGACTCGAACCCGCACACCCTTACGGATAACGGATTTTAAGTCCGTTGCGTCTGCCATTCCGCCACCCGGGCAACGCGACGCACTCTACGCACTACCCTACCCTTTGGCAAGCCACAACATACGCCGCACGCACATGTTTCCGTCTTTCCCTGAAAAACGCAACTTGCCACGCACCCCACCCTTCGCTACTGTGCATCGCGTATCAGAGCCTCTCACAAACCTGCTGAGAAACGGACGCCAGCGATGCGTCCAGATTTCTTGACATGTGAACATGGAGGGCGGTAATCCTTTACCGCCGTAAACAGGGAACCGCCGGGGGGTGCACGAGGCATCACCTTATAAAGATGTATATTGACGAAAGGACTGCTGCGTTATGAGCAAAGAACTGGAAGAAGGCGTTACATTACAATTGGATTTCTCGAAAATTGCCAAGATCGCGGCAAGCTCGCCGGATGTCATCCCGGTAGCTGTCCAGCACGCCGATACCAAAGAGGTGATCCTCGTGGCCTACACCAATGAATATGCCCTCAAGACCTCCATCGAAAAACGTACCCTCGTTCTGTGGAGTACATCCCGCAATGAACTCTGGGAAAAAGGAGCTACCTCGGGCGAAAGTTTCGAACTGCTTGAAGTTCGCGTCAATTGCGAACAAAACTCGCTACTATACATTGTCCGCCCACGTCGCGGAAATATTTGCCACACCAAAAACCAGGCTGG
>SKVN01000190.1 GCA_007129405.1 Kiritimatiellia bacterium | reverse complement strand
GTTGGATGGTAGAACAAAAGCAGGCCGATGCAGATTGGTGGGGCTGCATTATCAATGTGTCTTCCATCTCGGCCACAGTGGCTTCTGTCAATCGTGGCGAGTACTGCTTGTCCAAGGCGGGCGTGAGCATGGCAACCCAGCTATGGGCAGCCCGTTTGGGGGAATTCGATATCCCTGTGTATGAGGTGCGTCCGGGGGTAACCGCGACAGATATGACCTCGGGCGTCAAAGAGAAGTATGACAAGTTGATTGCGGATGGGCTCTGTGTACAGAAGCGCTGGGGTGTGCCGGAAGATACAGGCAAGGTGGTGGCGTCACTGGCGCGCGGGGACTTCCCGTACTCAACGGGTCAGGTCATCATGGTAGATGGCGGATTAACGCTGCCGAGGTTGTGATGGGTATCTCTCCTGCGTCCCGCCCGACTCCCTTCGGGGCCGGGACTACGGAGGGCAAGCGGGTGTCGAGTGTCGGGGGGGGTGGACTAGTAGAGGTGGGCGGTTTTGGGGAGGGGGCCCACAAGGGGGGTGACGTAGCGCATGAAGGCGGCGGTAACATCGTTGCCAGCTTTGTTGATAAAAGATGCGGGCATGTGGCGTGTTTCGCGAGCTACGTTGCGTAATGGGACGGGTTTATAAGTGACGCCATACGTATTGCCTTTGTTGCGCCGGATGGCAATGGAACCACTTGCTAGTCCTTTTACGGCGGCTTGTACAGCCGCTTCTCCTACTTGATAAGCTTCTTGCATATCTACTTTTGATGCGATGCCGGGAAAGGAGCGCTGCAGATATCCGAAGGTGTCCGCGCGGACGCGGCTGATACCCGTTCGAGCCTTGATTTCGCTGGCGAGGAAATCGCCTAGCGAGCCGGTTCCGCTGAGCTGTTTGTTGCCATGTGAATCGACCTCCTTGGAAAAGCGGGCGGCGATGGGTTCGCCTTTTGCATCGGCAATCCCTTCTGAAACCGCGATTACGCAGCGTCCGTGTTTTTTGCAGATCGATTTTACGTCGTTGGTGAGTTGATCGAGAGAGAAGGGTCTTTCTGGTAGGTATATGAGATGCGGACCGTCACCAGGTGTTTTGCGAGCCAGCGCGGATGCGGCTGACAGGAACCCGGCATGGCGTCCCATGACAATGTTCACTTTCACGCCGCCGAGTGCACGACTGTCGAGATCATCTCCGATGAAAGCGCAAGCGACAAAGCGAGCAGCACTCCCGAAGCCGGGGGTATGATCGTTTTCGCGCAAGTCGTTATCAATGGTTTTAGGGATGTGGAAGCAGCGCAAGGATGATCCGGCGGCGCGGGCTGCTTCGTGAATAATGTGCACGGTTTCGGCGCTATCGTTACCACCAATATAGAAGAAGTAGCCGATGTTTTGTTCGGCAAGTACTTCGAAAATCGCTTTGCAATCTTCAGGGGTCGGCTTGCGGCGCACGGAGCCGAGCGCAGAAGATGGCGTTTGGGCGATCGCTTTGATTTCAGCTTGCGACACTTTGCTGAGGTTCACAAAGTCGCGCTGGAGAATTCCTTGAATGCCATGTTTGGCACCGTAGATCGTACCAATAGCTTTGGCGTTGCGCGCAGCTAATACCGCACCGGCCAGACTTTGATTGATAACCATGGTGGGGCCACCACTTTGGGCAATGAGCATGTTGTTCTGCATGTTGCATGGTTCCTTGTTCTTGGTTTTTGGTTCTTGGTTACAGGGTGTCGGGGGGGGGCGGTTAGGATTGTTCCTGTGCGGTGTTTGTGGTTGGTTCCACGAGAACGCGGTAGCCTTCCACTTTGACGACTTCGACTTCTGTTCCGACAGGAATGATATCTCCAGATGCGCTGATTACATCAACGCGGCGTTCCGCAATTTCGGCATAGCCGGATGGTCGCAGATCAGAGATGGTTTTTCCTGTTTTTCCCAGAAGGGTCGGCAATGCTTCATCGGTGGCATGTGCGTTTTGCAAATTTTCTGACATCATCATTCGCTTGCCTACGGGGGTTTTGGGGAAGAGGCGGACCCAGAGAAAGACGGAGACACAGACAAGCAAGATGGTTCCAACCAAAGCCATGGCGGCCACAGCGAACGGGAATATGGCAAATCCGATGGCGGATGCGCCGAGCAGGAAAAGCGCGCCAATGGTGCCGAGTATGCCGTCGGGGACAAATACTTCGGCCCCGATGAGGAGCACACCGGCAATTAACAGCACGAGATAAATTTGGTTCATGCTTGATCCTTTTGCTGTGGACTTTGGGTTACGACGATATGGTTTCCTTGCGCGGATACGACCCTTATGGGGATATTGATATCTAAAAAGCTTCCTTGTGCAACCACACCGATTCGCTGTCCATTAATGCGAGCATAGCCGGATGGATGCAGAGAGGTAACGGTGACTCCTGTGTCACCGGATTGAATTGGGGGCGGTGACGCTTCTGATGGTGTCTCGTTTTTTTGGGGATCATATGTGCGACCTGTGATTGCTGTTTCCAGCACGAGATTTCGGAAGCCGATGGCTTTGGGTAGATAGCGTGAAAGAATTGTTCCGATTCCGAGCGTAAAAACAAAGCTCAGTGCCAGTTGCAATAGCGCGCGTTGCACGTCAATGGTCGGGATTTCGAACCAGGGGGCATCCGTTTCCGGCAGAGGGGATGCCATTGTGAAAAAGATGGCGATGAGCATCAAGAGGATGCCGCTAATTCCCGTAATGCCGAATCCCGGGATGATAAATATTTCAACGAGTAAAAGGAGCACCCCCAGCCCGAAAATCATTAATTGCCAATCTCCGGATAATCCAGCGATCCGGTGTCCCCAGAAGAATATACCCAAAAGGATAATGCCGGTGATGCCGGGGATGCCGAATCCGGGTGTTCGGAATTCAACGTAGATACCTATCAGACCGCCGGCCAGAAACAGAAAGGCAAACATTTCAATCCATCGCGCCAAGCGTTCAGCACGGGTTGGTGTGATGGTGTGCAAGGTATAGTTTTCGATACCGGCCTGCGTTAGCATTTCTTCGATGTTCGCGACGGTTCCCTTGGAAAGGAGTGGTCGTTGCACATCGTTTGTGCCGACCATCCGTTTGGCTTCATGGTCGGAGAGCGTTAATAGTTGTCCCGCAGGCACGATCATTTCACCGTCTATTTCGTATTCCATATCGCGTCGTATCATGGATTCGAACAGGTCGGGATCATGCCCGTTCGTGTAGGCAGCGGATCGCACGAGTGCCACGAGTGCGGATACATGTTTTTCTTTCATGTCGCCTTCTTCTATGTCGCCACCTGCTCCGACGATAGCACTTGCGCCGATACGGGATCCGGGGGCCATGTAGATGTTCTGTGTGGCAACGGCAATCAGTGCGCCTGCACTGAGGGCATCTTTTTTGATATACGTGAATGTTTGCACGTGCTCGGGCAGGTCAAGTAGCAACCGCATGATAGTTTCGGTGACGTCTACGCGTCCACCCGGCGTATCCATCTCCAGGACAAGGGCGGCATTTTCGGTTTCGCGTACTTGATCCAAGCCACGCCGAATGACATGCAAAAGACCGCGCTCGATCATTCGCTCGATGGGGATAACGATAACGCTAGTGGGTATCGCTGTCGAATGTTCGACAACAGATTGCTCATTTGTGGTTACTTCGGCATTTGCTAACTGCGCCACGAGCAGTACCGGTAGGAGACAAGACGATATTTTTTTCATGATGGCGCAGTTTGCCCGAACTACCTGCAAAAAGCAAGAGGTGGGTAACGCGAGGAAATTTTTAGCGGTGGCGGGAATTACAGTTATTCGTAGCGGTGCTTGGGTGGCCAAGATGATGCATGATTAAGCTTGTGTGAGGCTGTGGGTGTGCGAGGAAACGCTATTCGTATTTGTCCCACATACATTTTCAATCTTCGCGAATACGCTACGTGACATGAAGCGACGGGGCCAGCGCGCCACCCAGCGCCCCCGCCACAACCCAACACACTTCCACTCAGCCAGCCCGCTCAGTGCATTTCCGCCCCCCGCGCTCCGCGCAATCCCAAAGCGGCGATTCAGATCACCGCACTCCAAAGGGGGCTAACAACGTGCACAGTAGAATACGAAACCACAACGTCTTGTATGTAAACATGAAGTTATAGACTAGTGCGTTAGAAGCGCATGTTTAAGCCACCGAATACCGAGGTGGTGTCGTAGTGCTCTACATTCAGATCAATCGAGAGAGAGTCAAAGAAGAATATTTCCAGTCCTCCTGTCACTCCAGCGTTTTGTTTAGCTTCGACGTTGCTGCTGTGAATGTAAGAGAATGCAGGTCCTGCGTAGATTGCGATGGCTTCGGGGCGATATCTTTTGTCACCCGTGGGGAAGTTGACGAGAGAGAATCGTAAAGATGCCGTAATTTCTTGCCAGGAGATACTGCCCGTCGGGAAATTGGCCTCTGTGGAAATGATGCGTATATCGCCGTTGATGCGGATCGCATCTTCGATAGGTGTCGGTTCGCGGATGGAATGATTGAGTAGATTGAAGGAGACTCCCAAGCCGTAAAGCAATTCGCTATCGGCGGTAGTGGCATTAGGTAGTTTGGCGTCGTTTGCGCCTAGAATGCCATACAAATTCAACCAGCGGACGATATCATACCCAATGTATCCATAATATCGTGCAGACGATATTGTGGTATCTTGCCAGCCGTCTCGGGTGACTTCTCTTTTCGTCTCTCCGCCATAAAACCCGGCTGTGAAATTTCGCAGTGTAGGGTTACGGAACAGGTAATTGATATCAGTATTGCTTCGAGCCGCGGCATGCGCCTGATGCGAGAAGGTGATCATGAACAGCCCTAAAGCCCCAGCAGAGAATATACGTTTGCAGTTTTTCATAGTGCATGGGATAGTAAGGGTTGCTGTTGCATGAGATCAAGCTTATATTGCAGGAAATCTTTTACCATGAGCTGGATTTTGTTTGGGGTTATCATTTTGTGAGGCAGGAAAGCCTGAAAAAGTTGGGGGATTACAGTAGGATGAAAATGGGTGTATGGATATTTTTGTTGGGGGTGTTGTTGTTGGGGGGCTGTTTTCCTATGGCGGCACCTGAGCGGATCCCGGTGTATGATGCTCTGGATAAGGCACTGACAGCGGAGGGGGCATTGGAGCTTGATTTGTCCGGGCAGGGGTTGACGGCAATTCCTGATGGATTGGGTGCTGTTCGTGGTCTTGTGCGGCTGCGGTTGCGGGGGAACGATCTTCGGGTTATTGGAAATGAAATTGGTGTGATTGCGCATGTTCCCTGGGTTGATATGGGGCGTGCCGGGGTGCAGTCCTTGCCGGATGATATAGGTTTGTTGACGGTGTTGCATACTTGGTGGCTCAGCGATAATGGGTTGGAAGTGTTGCCAGATACACTTGTAGAAATGGAGTCATTACGGTATCTGAATCTGGACCGAAACCGGTTGGCGCGGTTGCCTGCAGATATCGGACAAATGCAGTCCTTGCGGTGGTTACGTGTCAATGGCAATCGCTTGACGGAACTTCCGCGTTCGATTACAGAGCTTGTTGGCCTGGAGCGACTTTATCTGGCGTACAATAGGCTTTCTGTATTGCCCGATGACATTGGCCGCCTGCAGCAGTTGGATACCTTGGTCCTGACGGGCAATCCTTTGGAGGAGGGTGAACTTGAACGTGTGCGGGAGGCGTTGCCTGCATGTAATGTAGTTTTTCGCGTGAGACAATAGGTGAATGTCGGTATGGAAATCCGCCAGGGCGGAGGGATGGCAGAGTGGACGAATGCGGCGGTCTTGAAAACCGTTGAGCCGAAAGGTTCCGTGGGTTCGAATCCCACTCCCTCCGCCCTGGCGGAGATTTTTCGAACTAACTGAAATGCGCGGAACGCTGTCCCGACTTCCTGCGGGGCACGGGGTAAGCGATTTTGCTGTTTCGGACTACCACGCAAAAATGGTGAAGGCGGGTGGCTGGGAGTGCGATGCAGAGCCCTAGGGGAAACCCCTAGGTCAAAAAGTGTTGACTCGGAAAGCTGTATTGTGCGAAACTGTTCCTGAAGATTTGGTGGCAAGGTTTACGTTTGCACAAGCAAGAAGGGTTTAGATATTCCGAAGCGTGGGCGAAGTTTCAGGATGCCAAGCGAGATTGCTGAAGGTGTCTTAGGGCTTTGTAGCAGGAAAGACGAGGTGATACGATGAGATTATTCGGGACCGTTGTCGTTATCATAGTTGCGGTGAGTGCCTTGACAAGTCAGTCGGCAATTAACCTCCCATTTAAAGATCAGTTTGATCCTAATGCAAAGGGAGATTGGGAGTATGGCGGACTGCATCCATGGGTAGTTTCTGATCCCGCAAAGGTTGGAAATTATGCATTGTACTCACCGGATAATGCAAGTCTTGCCGTTGGCGTCGACCAATTATGGTTTAGCACTTGGACGATTATGAATCCAGTCGATATAGGGGAAGAGAATAGCGTAACCAACATTACCCCTGCGGATGCGGCAGCGTTTTTCATGGATACGGATGGAGCTGTGCACGCATTCAGCAACGACACTTATGTGGTTGTTGCGAATTTAGGTGCGAGTGCTACGAATGACTGGCATAAGTTTGCCGTACAGCTTGATTATGATGTCGAAAAGTGGAACCTTTATCACAAAGGTTCATCCGCCAATGACAGTGATCCCTTCAATAGACTGCATGAAGTTCCTCTGCTCTTTAATACAGGTTTTGACCCAGTGGCACCATCTCCCGCAATTTATGCCACAGGTGAGACGTATATAGATGATGTTTTGGTTACTCGGGGATTGCCTATTGGAGATTCGACTCCGGCGTATGCGGCGGAGGTGACGATGGCGCTATCCTCTGTGGGAACGGGTTTTGCACTCGAGTACTTTTCGGACGGGGAAGGAACGTTACGGTGTGGTTTTGGCGACGTTCTCGCGCCTTTGCTCAACGCTGGAGCAGAGCTACATGTTTGGACTAATACGAATTTTGGAATTGCTGATCTGGATGGCGAAGGTTGGGGGGCTGTTGATGAAGCTGTTCTGAACGAAGTAATCACCCCAACTACGGGTTTCTTTTTGCAGGGTGTAACTTGGGAATCCGTCGATCCGGTTGTGATGCTTGCATATGATGCTTTAACTATACCATCAACGGCGATTGTTACTGG
>SKVN01000036.1 GCA_007129405.1 Kiritimatiellia bacterium | reverse complement strand
CTGGCCCAACCGAACCGGTGACGGCATTTGAACAATGGCTTGTGCAGCATGGATATGCACCTTCCACCTGCGAGACCGAACTATGCGCCAATGGAAGCAGCACCTTGCGCGAGGCCTATATTGCAGGGTTTGATCCAACAGCACCAGACAGCCGCTTTGAAATTTCGCAGGCAGGACGCACAGCAGATAACATCGTCCTGCAATGGGTCGGCGTCGAAGGCCGTCGCTACAACGTATACTGGAGCAGCAATCTACTCCATGGCACCGGATTCGAGCTGGTCGCAAGCAATATCCCCCACACCGCCAGCGCCTTCACCAACATCATACAAAACGGCAAAGGCTTCTACCGCATCGACGTCCAACTCGATGAATAATCGACAATACATTTGACGCGCCCCCGAAAACTCATACAAAACGAACCGGTCGCCTTCTACCGCATTCTCATGGAACCTGCCCCGTAACCAGTCAGACTTTTTCGAAAAAAGCCCCAGTTGCATGACATTCACAGGGCAGCTCTTCTTGCAATCAAGACACCCAATGCAATCAGCCTGATGCAAGACACCGCCAGCTTGTATATAACGCTGGCGATCACGACGCGAAATCTGCGCTTGCGAACCGAACGTAGCAGTGAACTGTACCGTTTCTCCCTCGCAACGCCTGAGACCTTCCGTTCGCAGCGCCGCAACCTGCTCCTTGGAAAGCACATTCCTGCGCATCGGATCCGCATCTGAATGCAAGGCAGACATCGACAAAATGCCGACAACGGCAAGTGTCGTGCACAAAGGGCAAGAGAATATTTTCACAATAACTGCTCCAGACTTGTGCTTGCATGGTCGCAAAGCAATGAGTACTTTCGCTGTGCTATCGCATGTGCACTTGAAATGGCAAATACATTTAGGTGCGTGCCAAGCAGGCTTCTGGCTGACCGGATTGTACCGTATAAAATCTTGCGAGGAATGGGGCAGAACAATGCATGCACATTATCTACAGCATGTCCCCTTTGAAGGACTTGGTAGCATCGAGCCTTGGCTGTTGGCACACGACTACACCATCACCCATACCCCACTATTTGCATCGCAAGAGTTTCCCTCGCCCGCAAGCATTGATCTTCTCGTCGTGCTGGGCGGCCCCATGAGCGTGAATGATGAAATCGACCACCCTTGGCTTATTGCCGAAAAACGTTTCATCCACGAATGCATGGCAACCGGAAAACCGATGCTTGGAATTTGTCTCGGCGCGCAGCTCATAGCCAACGTATCGGGTGCCAAAGTATATCCCAACACCGAAAAAGAAATTGGCTGGTTTCCAATCACACCGGCAACCACCGACCCTGCATGCTTTCAATTCCCCGCTGCGCTTACCGCCTTCCATTGGCATGGAGAAACCTTCGATCTGCCAGAGCAAGCAACGCTGCTGGCCAGCAGTGCAGCCTGCAAACATCAAGCCTTCCAAATGGGATCTAACATCATCGGCCTGCAGTTCCATCTCGAAACCACACCAGAAGCAGCCCGCAAACTGGCCACGAACTGCCGCCACGAAATAACATCAGCACCTTTCGTACAGACCGAACAACAAATCCGAGACACATCACCACGCAACTACGAAATCATCAATAGCCAAATGAACCGGATCCTCACATATCTCACAGGCAATGAAAAATAGGCTTACTCTTTCCAAATGTAACGACAACCCCGAACAGAAACGAGAAATTATGAAGCTATGCAAAGCACTCTATCTATGTCTCCTCATAACACTATCCGGTTGCGCGACCGTACCGTATCGCTATGGCGTTGATTATATCGATCCGCGCTTGCCCCCCACGCCACTATCCCCCGAAGAACAAATCGTGCGGGGACGCCCAAACCGATTTCTCGACGCGTCCGACTGGATCTGGCCCGGAAGCTTACTGGGCAAACTTGTGCTTTGGGACCGCAGAGTAGATAATCACAAAATCAGTGAAGAAACCGAGGAGGTCATGCGGCGCTATCTGGAAGACAATCAACTCGGTCATGTAAAAGTAGTTCTAAACGGATATCAGGTTGGTGCCGAATGGCTGCGACTCGTCAACAACCGATCTATTGCACCCGGCTGGCGCTATACGCTCGGGTTTCTCAGCTGGCTCCAATACACGATCATGCCTGGACGTTTTTTCGGCGGAGATCATTACAATCCATATACGAATACAATACACCTGTATTCCGACATCCCCGCCATCGCCGTACATGAAGGAGGCCACGCCAAAGACTTCGCCAACCGAAAGTGGAAAGGCACCTATGCTGCAATATATGGCATTCCCTTTGTGAATCTATACCATGAAGCGATTGCTAGTAGCGATGCCCTCGGATATCTCCGTGCCGAGGAATCCCGCAACCTACAATACGAAGGTTACCGTCTAATGCATCCCGCCTATGGCACATATCTGGGGTCCAACTTTAGCTGGCTCTTCCCCGCATACGAAATACCCATCACCTTGGGCACCATCGGCGGCGGCCACATCACGGGCCGTATCCGCGGCAGACAAGTCAGTAGGCAGGCACACGAATAATCGCAAGCCTAGAGCGTTTTTAAAAATGCTGTAGTCGGAGGGGTGTTGCGAGAAGCGGCGTATTCAAGGAAGGCGAAGCAGGAATAGCAACGCTATTTCGATGGAGCCTGACGAAGAAGACGCTCTTCGCAGTACCCACAACGGATACAGAATTTTTTAAACTGCTCTAGCCCGCACATGCGGGGCTACTAGCGACGAATAGGAATAAAAAGGAAATCGATTTTTCGCCCATCCTCCGGGTCGTTTTCATATCGGAATCCACGCCATAGGAACGTAAATTTCCGGAACCCATCTGGACGGCTGTCGTACGTAATAAAGGGCAAACTATCGACGCTGACTTGACCATTCAACCGCTCGTAGTGCCAAGCATGCCATAAAATGCGTCGGCGCACATATTCATGCGGCTGATCCTCCGTACCATGCTCGGTTTCATGATCATACAAACGCCACAACACATGCCCCGTCCGGCGCATCGGCCCCGCATCCTCCTCGCCATATTCCTCGCGCCGGAAATTCCACAACGGAAAGAGCCGGTTCGTATGCAAGGCACGTTGTTCGTAACGCTCCCCTTCGATCAAAGGTGCACTCCGCGGACCGTATTGCGTTACCTGCTCACGCCGGTGATAAAGCAGCAAGAGCGACAGCGAATTTTCATGTATCGTCCGCCGCATATGATAAGTCCAAGGTCTCTCTTCATCGACCTCTACCGTGTCTCTTTCGATGTGCCGATGCCAAAACACGGGAAAGAACCCCGTATGACGATTGTATTCGCCCGTACGGTGATACCCCCACAGCAAGAAGCTGGAGTCATGATGTCCCGTCTCCCTATTCTTGCGATAATTATAAAGTGGCCATACCCAGGATCCTGAACGCTCGTTCCGATATGTACCTACCAGCGGCGTTAACCAATAACGAAACCTACCGCTTTCAGACGCATCTCGACCCGCAATCGGCGTATAAAAATGCTGATTCTTGCGATAAGCATATAACGGAAACAAATGACTATCGTGCAGCGTTCCATCATCCGTTCGCGTTTGTCCGTACAAACCTGCGGCTACCCGAACAGAACGATTGCTCCTCGCATCAACCGTGCGCCACGACAGTAACGGAGGTAACAAATCGTGCCGAGCACCAGCCTCATCCTGCCAACGCGCATAGGCAGGCGAAACAAAACGGTTCTTCGCGCTATTCGCACTATACAACGGGATTAAATGACTCCGTACATGCTTCCCGTCGGAATCTGTATCACGAGCCCCCAAACCACCTAGAACGCGCGTACTCCTCGCCCCATCTTCTTGAGTGCGACGCCACGACAGTAACGGCGGGATGGCATGCACGCGTGTATCTTCATCACGCCATGCCGACCACAAAAGCGTAAGCAGCGTATTATTACCCGGATGACGATAATACAGGGGGAACACATAACTGCTTTCATAATCGCCATCCGCATCTGCCTTACGCCCGGCTATGCCACCAAGCACACGCGTATCACGCGACCCGTCTTTCTTCGTCCAACGCCATGACAACAACGGCGGCACGGCATGCACCCGCGCATGCTCACCTTCCCACGTTGACCACAAGGGCGTCAGCAAGGTATTTTTCGATGCGTCACGATAAAACAGGGGCAAAGCATGACTGCGAACAGGGTCACCATCCACATCCGTCTCACGTCCAACCAAACCTCCCAAAACGCGCGTCTTTTGTGCACCACTCTCCTTTACCTGCCGCCATGAAAGCAAAGGCGGTACCGCCTGCCAATGCGAACGATCATAATCCCAATGCGACCATAAAAGTGTCAGCAAGGTATTTCGGGAAGCATTACGATAATAAATTGGCAATACATGGGATGCGCCAGAATCTTCCCCCGTACCAAAGCGCGCTAGTCCCATGGCCAGCCAGAAATCACTTCCGTCCTGCTTTAGTAACTGCCAGGACAACAAAGGAGGAACGGCACGAAAAGCCGACTGTTCGCCATCCTTCAAATGAACGTATAACGGCGTAATCGTGCGCCTGCCGCCATCCGCATTACGCGTCATCGCCCCGAGTGGCGTTATCCAGGCTGATGCTGCATCCGACTCCACACGCAGGTACAAAGGCACAGAGGCATGCCAGCGGCGCTCACTTTTTTCCGTTCCCCCACGCTGATGCAACGGGCTCATCAGCGTACCACTTTCCGGATTTCGATAAAACACAGGCAACACATAACTGGGTTGCGCTTGGTCACCAAAACTCAAACGACTCAAGGGCCCCACTATATGCCAGTTCGTTCTATCTGCTTGCATAGAACGCCATGACAGTAGAGGCGGAACGACATCCACTCGGCACCCATCCTCATCTTTCCGCTGCATATACAGCAGACTCACAATCCGTCCGGAACCATCTGCCCCACGCGATCCTCCACCAAGCAGAGTGTAAAGAGCATTTCCGTAGGGAGACGTCGACCGATAATACAAGGGCACAACTACATGCCAACGCTGCTCCGTTTCGTTGTTCACACCACGCATGAACAAGGGTGAAACCAAAGATTCCCCCGCAGGCCTTTTATTGTACCAATACACAGGAAACAAGCGCTGCTTCGTGTGATTCTCGCTGCTTTTGGCATACCAGAGTCCCAATAACGCGTAACGCCGCGCGACATCCTCCTCGAGCCAATGACCATAGAGCAAGGTATGAAGCGAGGAGACATGCGGGGACTGATTCCTAACATAAAGCGGTAACAACCAATCCTGTTTCTCATCTCCTGCAGCATTGCGCACCCTGCCATATGGTAGCGATTTGAAATGACTGGCCCCCGACGCATCCTTGCGCGCCCAAAACACAGGAAACACGCGTGCACTCGTCCTGCGAGGCCCCTTTTCGAAGCGCGCCAATGGCCACACTACGTGCAGTCTATGATGCGAGTTCTCGGCGTGCATAGGGTATCGACTATATATCCACAAGGGAAACAGTGCATGTTGCCCACGACGTCCACCAAAGGGCTGATCCAGATGCCAGTACAGAGGAAACACCACCACATGGTCCTTGCCCCAGAACACCGGAAAAAAACGATACGACTGGTTATGCCGATCAAAACGCCCCAAAGGCCACAACAAGTGATGCACCGGCCGGTTCCTCTCCAGCCCTTGCACCGAATATACCGGACGCATCGCAAAATGATCAGGAGATTTCTCAAAAATAGGCCAAAGCACGGAAAGAGCAGGTTCACGATAATACACCAAAGGCCACAATGCCACCCGGTCTTCAACAGCCCCAGTGCGCTCTGTCCATTCACCCGTGTAAAATGGCGTCCCCTTCATTGCCTGGGTGGCACAACCCGACACCAACGCCACAAACAAACCCACGGCAACGAAGCGAATACAAGCTGCAAAAACACTTCCCCCAACAAATCCCACTTTTGATTGTATTTTCAAGCCACCATCTCCTTAATCATGATCTAACAATATTCGGATCATGGGCAAGAATACAAGCCCAGACTCCTCTAAAAACCAAGATATCCCCCAGTATTCTTGCATCAGAACACGCGACTAAGAAAACGCCCCGTGCAAACGTATATGCATCAACAAACACACATAGGGGGCAACATGCGTTCTCGAAAACGTCGCCATGCTGGCAGTCTCGCCAAGTTGGAAATGACACCTATGATTGACGTGGTCTTTCAACTCCTCATCTTCTTCATTGTCACCTTGAGTGAGCAGGACATCTTATCGCACTTATCCGTATCGCGCCCGCAGGCAGACCAAACACCCCGTTCAACCCCTGACACACTACTTACCATCCAAATCCATCGGGATGGCTGGGTCGTAAACGGACGCGCCCTCACAGGCACACAAGCACAAGAACAACTTTCCCGACAGCTTACACGCCTTGCATCCTTCAACCGCGATATCAGCGTGATCATCCAATGCACCGACGATGCCCCGCATGCCAAACTCATCCAGACACTCAATATTTGCGCCCGCGAAGAAATGTCCAACATCGCCGTCTTCAGCCTGTAAAAAAGATTTTGCATTGGCATCAAATCAGGAAAAGGATATGTATCAAGTCTTGATCCCGTGAACGAATACGATGAAATCGAGGTACATATGGTCCTGACATTTGGCGAAGTCATGCTGCGGTTAACCGCACCGAATCACCAACGCTACGTTCAAAGCATCCCCGGCTCACTAGGAGCCTCCTTTGGGGGAGGTGAAGCCAATGTGGCTGTATCCCTCGCCCACTTTGGCAATCCTGTAACCTTCATGACGGCGCTCCCCAAAGGCGGTGTTACAGATGCATTTCTCACGGAAATGCGTCGCTGGGGTGTCGACACCTCGCGCATTTGCCAACGCGAGGAAGGACGCTTCGGCATCTACTTTGTCGAAACCGGCTCCAACCTGCGCCCCTCTGTTGTCCTATATGATCGCGCCTTTTCCACGATATCCCTTACCCCACCAGGCTTCTATCATTTCGAGCAAGCCCTTGAAGGCGTGGATTGGGTACACACCACCGGCATTACTCCATCTCTCAGCCGCGAAGCCTACGAAGCCACATTGGCTCTCGTAAAAGCCGCCGCCGACAAAGGCATTCCTGTTTCACTCGACCTCAACTTCCGCAAAAAACTCTGGCGCTGGGATTCCAGTCAATCACCCAAGGAACTTGCACGTACCTGCATGACGGAGATTCTGCCATTCGTTACTGTCGTCATCGCCAATGAGGAAGATGCTTCCGACGTACTTG
>SKVN01000019.1 GCA_007129405.1 Kiritimatiellia bacterium | reverse complement strand
TATCCTTCGCTGTGTGAATTGTGCGGACTGGAAATCCCGTCGCATTGCGAGGGGGTGAGTTTTGCTCCCCTGCTGGATGATCCTTCGTTACCTTGGAAGCAAGCCGCATTTAGCCAGTATCCTCGTAATGACGTAATGGGGTATGCCATGCGAACCGATCGATATCGTTATATCGAGTGGCTGGATAACGAGTCGGGGGAGGTCCGTGCTCGCGAGCTTTATGATCATCAGCAAGATGCCGGAGAGAATCAAAATATCGTCGCGCAGGCGGATGCGGCTTTGGTTGCTGCATTATCTGCACAACTACAGGCAGGTTGGCGTAAAGCGATGCCAGCGTAAGCCCGCGGGCGCGTAGGCGGCCCGACCTCTTGCTGCGTACAAACGTGGATAGTTGGACGAGCGCGCTGGATGGTTCACCACGTCGCTTCGCTCCTCCAAAAGCGGTAAGTTCGCTTCGCTCGTTACCGCACTCCATACGGCCGAGGGCGGATATGGATTGCGGCAATCTAAATCGCCGCTTTGGGATTGCGCGGAGCGCAGGGGGGCGGCGGTGGTCGCACGCTCTCGTAATTCCAAAAAAGTCTGCGGTCTGTGGTCGGCGGTCTGCGGTCTGAACGATGCAGCTTAGTTTGCGGCGATGAGATTCCAGATGGTCTCGGCATCTTCGGCGTAGGCGATGAGATCGAGATCTTCGGGGGAGATGACGCCTTCATCGGCCAACGCGGGGAAGTCTACGATCCTATCCCAGAAGGCCTTGCCGACGAGCACGACGGGAATTTTCTCGACTTTATGGGTCTGGATGAGGGTAAGGGCTTCAAAAAGTTCGTCGAGGGTGCCATAGCCGCCGGGAAAGGCAATGAGTGCCTTGGCACGCATGAGAAAGTGCATTTTGCGGAGTCCGAAGTAGCGGAAGTCGAAGCATAGTTGCGGGGTGATGTAGGGGTTGGGGGCTTGCTCGAAGGGCAATTTTATGTTGAGGCCAATACTTTTTGCTCCAACATCGTAGGCACCGCGGTTGCCGGCTTCCATAATGCCGGGGCCTCCGCCGGTGACAACGACGTGCTCGCAGGTACCGTCGATCTGACAACGTGAGGATACAAGCTGGGCAAATTCGCGAGCGACGCGATAATACTCGGCATGTTCGCGTCGTTTGGCAGCGCGTTTCAGGGCTGCTTGGGCTTCGGGACTATCTGGGTTTTCGCGCGCCAATGCTTCGGCTGCTTCGGCTTCCTGCTGCGCCATTTCGGGGGTGGGCGTACGGGCACTACCGAAGACGACGATGGTGGATTTTATGTTGTTTTCGGCTTGGGCCAATTCGGGCTTCATGAGCTCAAGCATGAGCCGCACGGGCCGCAGCTCGGAGCGGGCCATGAGCGCGGCATCTTCGTAGGCGGTTACGTAGGCAGGGCAATGCAGCAATTCATCTTGCAGGACGCGACGTTCTTCTTCTTCACTGGCAAAGGTGCGTTTGTCTGTCATGGTGTTTTCTCCTATTTTGTACTTTCTTAGCTGAAAATAGGAATATGATTGGTAATGTTCAAGGATAATGCAGGGAAAGGGTGGGGGAGGCGGCAGATGATGCGGGGGGGGCTTCATACACTTAATCGCGCACACTTGATCGTTTACGCTTAATCGAAAGTCAGCACCCATAATGTCGAGTAAGTGTAGGCAAGTAAGTGTAGGCGACTAAGTGTGCCAACGATGAAGGTACAACCTAGCTGGAAATCATGTGTAGATGGCGTGGTTCGCTTGACGCGCGGGGGGGGCTGGTTCTACTATGCAAAGCTGAATAGTGTGGGATAGGGAGGATACGATTTTGCAGACATTAGACGAAACCATAATGATTAGAGCACGTGCGTTGCATCGCAATTTCGGGCGACATCCCGCTGTGCAGGGAATTTCTTTTGATGTCCACAAGGGGGAGATCGTAGGATTGCTGGGACCGAACGGGGCGGGGAAAACGACAACCCTGCGGATGTTGGCTGGATTTTTACGGCCAAGTGCCGGGCAGGTTTTTATTGACGGTGTGGATGGTTATGATGGTGAAGAGGATGTTCGCAATCGGGTAGGGTATTTGCCCGAAAACGCACCGCTTTATGGTGATATGCGCGTACGGGAGTATTTGGCGTTCCGTGGACGGCTGAAGGGGATGGGGCGTCGTGCATTGCGACAGCGCATTGATGCGGTTTTGATCATGTGTGATTTGCGCGATCGGGCCCGCAGTTTGATCCGGACTTTGTCGAAGGGATACCGCCAGCGAGTAGGACTGGCGGATTGCCTTTTGCATGAGCCCCCCTGTTTGATTCTGGATGAGCCGACGATAGGATTGGATCCAAATCAAATTCGGCAAGTTCGGACATTGATTCAATCTTTCGCGGAGTCGCATACGATTTTACTTTCAACACATATTTTGTCAGAGGCAGAGCTTTTATGTGACCGTGTGATGATTATGAATCGCGGAAGCATTATTGCGGCGGATACGCCGAGTGCCTTGGCGGGGTTGCGACAAGGTGGGGAGCAAATTGTTGCAGAAGTACGTGGTCCTGCGGATGCGATCGTGGCTGCGGTTCAACAGCTTCCGGACGTGCAGGATGTGCGCTGTTCCCGGTTAGCAGATGACTGGCTGCGGTTATGTTTTCTGGGGCGCGGGCAGGGAGAAGGGCGTATGCAGTTTCATACATTGGCGTGCCAGGAGCATTGGGGGGTGCGGGAGCTGCGTGCAGAGGTTCGTCACTTGGAAGATGTTTTTGCTGCTCTGACGGCAGAGAGTGGTAGCGAGGAGGTGCCGCGTGCGTAAGTTCATGGCGTTGTTTCGCAAAGAACTTGGAGCCGTATTTTTGTCTCCTCTGGGGTATGTCACAGTGGCGGTATATATGAGTGCCACGGGATGGACGTTTTTGCAGGCGGTACAGGCGCAAGTGGGCAGCCGCATGCAACTGGAAGCATTGCATGCCATTTCGGTTTTAATATGGATGCCGGTATTAATCACCGTGATTTGTATGCGCTTGTTTGCCGAAGAGAAACGTGTGGGAACGATTGAAACGCTTCTGACGACATCGGTGCCCGATGTGACGGTTGTATTGGCAAAGTATTGTGGTGCTATGGCGTTTGTTCTGGTGGGATTGGGCGGTGCGTTGGCGAGTTTGCCGTTACTGGTGATGCAGGCTCCCGGTATTGAGGTTGTGGATGGTGCCGCGCTCTTGGGGGCAAGTATTATGCTGGTATTGGTGGCTATGTGTTGCACATCAATTGGCGTGTTGGTGTCGCTGCTCACGCGGAATCAGATTGTGGCGGCCATCTGTTGCTTTTGGGCGATTTGTGTTCCTTTGATGATCAAGCCATTGATGCAGGCCTTTCCATATGTGCGGCAGGAGGTCTTGGATCGGTTGTCGGTGGAACAGCATATACTGTTATATACGGGGGGCATTTTGCAGGCTCCCCCGGCGGTATTATACCTGACGATTACGGTTTTGATGTTATTTTCTGCCGTGCGTATTTTGGAGTCACGTCGCTGGATTTGAGGTATGGGAATGGGAAAAAATCGTAAAACACAGAAGGGTCGTTGGGAACCGATGCGGCGCCGGGTGGTGACGGGTGCCAATGTTGCACTGGCACTTGTGCTGGCGACAGTTGCGGTATTTTTTGTGAATGCGTTAGCTTGGCGCTTACCTCACAGTTGTGAGCTGGAGGTACGGTCGCGGCATCGGTTATCAGAAAAAACGGAAGTGATGCTGCAAGGTTTGGACGGACAGGTTGAGATTATCGCCCTGATGGACCCGAATGCACGTTTGTTTGATGATGTGCGGGCATTGTTGCTGGAATATCAGCATGCTGCCCAGTCTATTGGCGGTTTACAAATTCAACTGGAATGGGTGAATCCAGATCGGGATATAGCTCGTGCACGCCGATTGGCTGACCGTTATGCATTGGATGCCGGCAATCAGGTGATTTTTCGGAGTGGGGAGAACTACCGTATTTTGCATGTTGGTGATTTGGCGCGCTATGAGTATGAATTGCGAGAATCTGGTATTGCGCGTCGGATGGTAGGGTTTCTGGGAGAACAGGCTTTTTCTTCGGCAATTCTGGCGGTTGGCTCGGGCAAGGCACCGGTTGTCTACTTTTTGACGGGGCATGGGGAACGGGATATTGACGATTTCAGTGAGGACAGGGGGTATTCGAGTTTGGCGCGTGCGATTAGTCGGGATCATTTTGATGTGCGCCGTTTCTCGGTGGCGGGACAAATCGGCATTCCTGATGATTGTGATGTGCTGGTGGTTGCCGGTCCCCGCCAACGTTTGGCGGATGAAGAGGTGCGGTGGATATCGGAATACCTGATGCAGCGGCGTGGCAGGGTGATGCTTTTGCTGGATGCCGGTGTGGAGACAGGACTGGGGGCGTTGCTGGATCGCTGGCAGATCTATCCTGGTGCTGGTTTTGTGACGGGGCGGCGCATTCCGGGATGGGGTTTGGTGGTGAATGAGTATGGGAATCACCCGATAACACGCCCCTTGCGGAATGTTACCACGGCTTATGTGGCACCAAGACCCTTGCATGCGTTTCGTGATGAAAGAGCGCAGACTAATAGCAATGCCTTGACGGCTGAAGACCAGGTTCGATTGACCATATTAGCTAGAGCGGAAGCAGACGGATGGGTTGAAATGGACGTTTCACAGTACCCGCCTGTTTATGATGAAGGTGTGGATCAGCGCGGTCCTGTGGCGATTGCAATCGCAGCTGAATTGGGGCCGATTAGCCCGGATGCTCAACTGGATGCAACGCGCTTGGTGGTGATCGGGGATTCGCATTTTGTTTCGAATGCCGCGATTCATAGTGGAATCGGGGGGAATGTAAGTTTTTTTATGTCGGCCCTGAATTGGTTGGCGGATCGCGATACGTTATTGGCCATTGAACCGAATGTGCCTTTCATGCTGCAGCCTGGACTCACGCGTCAGCAATGGCGGCAGCTTTCAGGGGTAGTGATTTTTGCGTTGCCAGCGCTTGTGGCCTTGCTTGGGGGCATTGTTGGGTATCGGCGTAAGCGGTAGTTGCGGGAGCATCGGGATGAAACGAAGAACAACATTATGGCTTGCGTTACTGGTGCTGTTTTTGGTGAGTGTGATCTATATATTGGATCATCGCGCTTCTTCGCAAGAGGCCGTATTGGCCAGCACGCGTATTTTTGATATTACAACCGAGCCGATTAGTCTGATGGGCGTAATGCGCGATGGAGAGCGTATTGAGATGGTGCGCAAGGATGATGATTGGTTTTTGCAAGCACCCATCCGGGCGCGAGCCAGTAATCTGGTTATGCATCGTTTGGTTGCCACCGCGGAGCGTTTGCGCAGTTTGGATACGATTACGGCAGAACAGCGTGCGGTGCGGAACTTGTCCTTGGGCGACTATGGTTTGGATCCGGCGGCAGGCTTTTTTTATTTGGAGGCAGGGGGCCGCCGTGAAAAGTTGAGTTTGGGTAGCCGGACGCCTTTTGGCAGTGGGGTGTATGGCTTGCGGCATGATGCAGACGTCGTTGTTGTTTTGCCGGAGGAGGCTTTGACGCTCATTGACCTGGGGTTGGATGAGCTACGGGCACGAGCTCTTTTTGCTGGTTCTCAAAGGCGGGTAAATCGCGTGGATTTGTATCGCCAGGATCTGGGTTTTTTGCAATTGCTGCGGCGGGGAGGCCGTTGGCATATTCAGCAACCGATGGTGTGGCCGGCAGACTCTTCAGCGGTGCAGCAGTTATTGGATGCCCTATATGTTATGCAGATTCAGCGGTTTGTCTGGGATGCTCCGGCTGACAGCGTTGATGGTCTACAGAGTCCTGCGTTTCGGTCACAAGTGGAGGAGGCAAATCTTGCGCCGGATCAGGCTCGGGCCCGCATTACTGTATGGGTGGAGGGTGGTGATACTGGTGAAGAGTTGTTTTTAGGGAGCGAGTATGAAGGGGAGGGGCAACTTTATGCACGTCGTTGGGGGGTGCCTTCGGTTTTCACGGTTCCTGAACTGCTTGGGGAAATTGCGGCGCTACATGTGAATGATTTTCGAGATCAACGGGTATTGCATTCGCCTTGGGAGCAGCTTTCCAAACTTTCGCTACAGCATCAGGACCGGAGGCTAACCGTCGGGCGGTTGGAATATAATCGTTGGGCAATTCGGGAACCGGTGCAGGATGAGGGCATGGTGCGGTCGGATGCGGTTGAAGAGCTGATCCGTGCGTTTATGGACTTACGTATCGTTTCCTTTGAGCCCGTGGAGGATGTAGATGCCTCTGAAATGTTGGTGGTACGGGCCGATTTTCCGGCCGATTTTCCGGAAAATGTTGCGCATCGGGAACTATACCTTGTCCCTGTTCATGATGAAGAGGTAGAAGCACAATGGTTGGGGCGTATTGGGGAAGATGGGGAGTTCTTGCGCATGGCGGGGTTTTCCTGGGGTAAGCGCATAGATGCCATAATGCATCCTGCCCGTTATCGTAGCCGCCGGATTTTAGCTGTGGACACGAATTCACTCAATTGGATACGACAAACTTCGGCACAGGGTGATGTTTCATTACATCGTCAAGAAGGGGATAATGGTGAGCGTGGTGCATGGACGATTACTAAGGGAGGCGAGGGTGGGCTCGACCGTAGCGCACTAGAATTATTCCTAGCCACACTGCGTCGGTTAGATGCCGCTGCAGTGGTAGATTTTGAACCAGAGTCTTTGCAGCCTTTCGGTTTGCACACACCTATTGCGACGATCACCTTTCGCTTTGCGGATGGAGAGCGCTTGCAGCAATCTCTTTTGCTTGGTATGGGTGTTGAGAGCGACGAGGTATATGCTCTTTTGCAGGGGCATGGATATATATTCCGGCTTGCGGACGAAGATGCTCGCATATTAAAAGGCCAACTGTTTTTACCGTTACTTGAGGAAGAAGCAGGGTCAGAGGATGCTGACCCGCTCGAGTCCGATTCGGAAGATGTCGCTACCGAGGATGACTGGGAACAGGAGGGTGAAGCGGATGATATTACCCTGCTGTCCTTGGAAGATATTGACTGAAGACTTTCGGGGAGCGGGGCATGCCGATGTGAAGGGATGCTGTCACACGCCTGCTCGTGCTCTAAAAAGAAACGCTAATGTTTGGTTACCAGAGAAGCGAAAGTTTTAGAGGGGTTGTGTTGCGACTACTTCTCCTGTGAGGCTAAGGGTTATTTCTTCGACAACGAGATCTGTTCTTCCGCTGCGATCCCGTGCTTCCCGCACAATCTGACTCAGGCCTCCACAGCAAGGGACTTCCATGCGTACAACGAGCGCTTTCGGAATGGTGGTGTCTTGAAAAATAGCAGCCAGTTTGTCGACAT
>SKVN01000149.1 GCA_007129405.1 Kiritimatiellia bacterium | reverse complement strand
TTGCATGAAAGCGGTAAGGTCGCTTCGCTCGCCTGTCCCGCCGTAGCGTATTCGCGAAGGAGGATTACCGCACTCCAAAAGGAAATGCGCAGCAACAAGCTCAAGTTTCAACATGCATCATCTGGGGGCACCCCTACTGCGCTGCGACACATTACTCTCCCGCATCATCCAGCCCGCCCAGATACCGACGCTCCACAACGTCACCACCGCAAACGCCCCCTTTTACCCTCTCGTGATCATCCACTGCGTGCTCATCACATCCCCCCACCCATCAACCCATCACCGCATCAGCCAACCTATCCTCATACGGATACCGATGCTGCCGCCCATTTCGATCTAGCAAAATATAATATCCATCCTCGACCCCCCGCACCGTTGCGCGCGTTAAGGCAATCTTGCCGCCCCCATCCGGCAGATCCACCGCATACGTTGGCATCGCCATACCCGACAACCGGTCCCGCAAACCATCCATCAGATCCAACCCCGCATCAATGGTTGTACGAAAGTGCGATGTCCCGGCCGCTAAATCCCCCTGAAACAAGTAATACGGCTTCACCCGTACCCGCAAAAGGCCGCTAAAAAGTTCCGTCAGCACATCCAGATCATCATTGATCCCACGTAACAAAACGGTCTGATTCAAAACCGGGATACCTTGATCTACCAGACAAGTCATCGCCGCCGCAAAAGCCGAAGTCATTTCCCGTGGATGATTCACTTGTGTCACGATCCATACCCGCCCTTGGCCATGTTCACGCATTCGCTTCGCCAAGGCCTGTGTGATACGTGCCGGCATCACAACCGGCATACGGGTTGCAATCCGGAAAACCAGAGGTCGAATCCCTACTGCAGCGTTCATCGAATCCAGAATATCGACGAGCCGAGCGTCATCCAACATGAGAGGGTCCCCCCCGCTGATCAGCACCTCGTCAATTTCCGAATGCGCTCCCACGTAAGCTGCGGCACGCGCCAAATCCTGCGATCTAATTTGACCATCCGATTGACCCGTAAAGTGACGTCGAAAACAGTGGCGACAGTATGTAGCACAACGTTCGCACGCCAACAAGAGTACACGATTCGGATACCGATGAATCAACCTCGGCACGGGCATATAACGGGCTTCTTCCAGCGGATCCGAACACTCGTGTGGTAAAACATGATCTTCCGCATCTGTACGCATAAACTGCGCCGCGATAGGATCTTTTTCCGGATCCAAGGACTCGGCCAGTGAGGCATAATAACGAGAAACGCCTTCCGGCAACTTCTCATCAACACGAGATGGTAACTTCATGATGCATGCATTAGAAATACAACCACCCTACAATCCACCACAGAACCGTGAAAAGGCATAACAGAACAAGCAAACGACGGTTACGCGCTACCCGTTGGACTCTACGCATGGGAACCGCATATGCCATATCCTTGCGTAACAGGCACATGGCAATACCGTCGTGACGCGCTTGCCGTCCGGGAATCAACAGCCCTCCAATACGGTCACTGCTCATACCATATGGCACGGTGTCCGTGCTGCGCGCCCGTGCACGACTCACAATACCTTCGTACCACCGAAACCGTTTTCTCTCCAACACCATATCTAACCGCCTCTACCGAAAGTATAGAAACAGTGCCAGCAAAATGGCGCCGACAGATCCAAGCGAAAGAGCAAACGCGATGCCAGCCCGGAACCAGAACGCCCAACCGCCCGGAACGGGCACAGCGTCCCTGGTCGCAACATCCGAATGCCCTCGTGCACTACTTTTGCGATTCACTCCCTGTGCCTCGAGCCGTGCCGTAGACTTCGTGTAACTGCCACGCATGCTCTCCAACAATGCCAGCGCCGTATCCAAAGATTCCTCAAATCCACTCTCCGACCACTGATCCTCCCGAATCTCGCGTAACTCACGCAACATGCCGTCAAAGTCTGTGCGAGTCAGGGTTACAAGCTCCAGCACACGCGTTAAACGTTCCTCCTCTTTCTGTAGCTGCAATGCCTTACGATTCAACTTCTCAATTAAATCTTTTTTGCCCTCCTCATACTCATGCTGCTTCCTATGCAACTCACGCAAGGCATGCCGAGCTTGCTCCAGTTCCTTTTGGCGCATTTGTAAACGCTCAATCTCTTCCGCCGCATCAGCCACCTGTTCTTGAATATGCTCCTTCTGCCGCGCCAACCGATCTGCCGCATCCTCGCGTTCCGCCTGCAAATCGTCGTCTTCCCCCACTTCCGGTTCCAACAAATCCGTATCCACAAATGATCGCGCCATATTGCTACCTCCTGTTTTCAACCTCTGGAATCACCAAAACCTGACCAATCCGCAGCACTTCAGAGTCGCCTAACACGGCACGGTTGGCATCCTGGATAAACCGCCATTTTGTCGCATCACCATACACCCTGGCCGCGATTCCCGATAACGAATCATTGGCACGCACACGATAGGTACGCACCGAAGAATGTTCCTGTTGAACCACACCATCATCTGCATGTGGTTCTGGATCATCCGGCGCCGGTGCTTGCGACAACACATGCTCCAAGCGATGCACTTCCCGCCGCAGGGTCTCCAGCTCTCCTCGCTGCGCCTGCAAATGCGCCTCCCGATCAGCCAGCTCAACACGTAGCGCATCACCTGTCTGGCGCAGGTCCCGAATCTCTTGGCGCGCTTCCTCTAGTGCAGACTGCATAACAGCAAGTTCACGGACCAAGGATGCATGCGCCGCCTCAACGTTTTCCGCAACCGCAGCCTTTTCTGCCATCTCTACCGAAACAGATGGTTCACCACCATAGGAAACAACAAGCGCCGCGCGCGCCTGCTTAATCCGATCCTGGATCATCGCCTCTTTTTCCGTGCCTGGACGCAATTCCATATAACGCTGATAGTGATAAATGGCCCTAATGTAATCTCGCCGATGCTCATGCAGGATCATCGCCAGATCCAAATGCGGACGCGCCATCGTAGGATACATATCCAAGGCTTCACGCAGCATACGCCCCGCAGCACGATACTCGCCCTTTTCCATATTTTCATACGCTTGCGAAACAAGTCGATTGTTCTGTTCGCGAAGATCGCGCCGACCTACACCACGGTTGCAACCCCCCGCCAACAAAAGTGACCACACAGCTAACAAAACCACAACAACCGTCTTCATCACCCTCCCCATCACAGCAAGTCATACACACACCACAGATCTCGGCAGGTATCGCAGGACGCCCGAACCGCGAGCCACGCCCCTCGAACGCTACCTTCCGCGAGCCGCCCGTATCCGTCGAATCAACGCATTTGTCGATCCATCATGTTCCAAGGCTGGCTCATCAACCGTCAACAGCTCCGGCAATATTTTCCCCGCCAGGGCCTTGCCCAATTCAACGCCCCATTGGTCAAACGAAAATACATGCCAGATCACACCCTGCACGAAAACCTTGTGCTCATACAACGCGGTTAGCGCGCCCAACACCTCCGGTGTCAGTTTGTCAGCAAGAATCGTATTCGTCGGCCGATTCCCTGTAAATACCTTGTGCGGCACCAAGGTCCCCTTCACACCCTCGCGCTCAACTTCATCCCGCGTCTTGCCAAATGCCAGCGCCTCCGTTTGCGCCAGAAAATTGGCCAGCAGTTTATCATGATGATCCCCGATCGGATGCTGGCTCTGACAAAACCCGATAAAATCAGCCGAAATTAACTTCGTCCCCTGATGGATCAACTGGTAGAAAGCGTGCTGCCCATTGGTTCCAGGCTCCCCCCAAATGACAGGCCCCGTCTGCCAGTTCACGCAATGCCCATCCTGATCCACATACTTCCCGTTACTTTCCATATCCATCTGCTGCAAATGGGCGGCAAAGCGTGCAAGATACTGGTCATACGGCAACACGGCATGTGTTTGTGCACCCAGAAAATTGTTATACCAAACCCCCAACACCGCAAGCAGTACCGGCATGTTCTCTTCCAACGGTGCCTCGATAAAATGACGGTCCATCGCATGAAAACCATCCAGCATCCGGCTAAAGTTTTCGTTGCCAATGGCCAACATCAAAGTGAGCCCAACGGCCGAACACATCGAGTAACGCCCACCAACCCAATCCCAGAACACGAACATGTTCGCAGGGTCAATACCAAATGCTGCAACGGCCTCCGTGTTGGTTGAGACAGCAACAAAATGCCGCGCTACCGCTGCTTCATCGCCCAAGGCATCCAACAACCATGCGCGCGCGCTTTGCGCATTTGTCATGGTCTCCTGTGTCGTAAACGTCTTCGAAACCACAACAAACAACGTCTCGGCAGGGTCCAACCCCACGAGGGCTTCCACCAGATGCGTGCCATCAACATTCGAAACAAACTTCACCTGTAAGTCGCGCTGGGAATACGGCTTCAAAGCCTCATACGCCATGGCCGGCCCCAAGTCAGATCCACCAATACCAATATTGATCACATTTCGTACCCGCTTACCGGTGTGCCCCAACCAGGCACCGGAACGCACAGCATCCGAAAAGACGCCCATCTGATCCAGCACGGCGCGCACGGCAGGCATCACATCTTCCCCATCAACGCAAATTGCCACATCCCGTCGCTCGCGCAAGGCCGTGTGCAAGACGGCCCGATTCTCGGTCTCATTGATGCGATCCCCGCGAAACATGCGTTCCGCCGCTCCGCAAACTCCCTGACTCTCGGCTAACGCCAAAAGCTGCATAAGCGTCTGTCGGTCAATGAGATTTTTCGAATAATCCAGAAAAAGCCCACAGGCCTCCAAGCACATATCGTTCGCACGCGCCGGATCGTCGGCAAACAAATCGCGCAGCGTTACATTCTTGAGATTTGCGGCCTGACGTACCAAATTTCGCCATGCCACAGTGTCGATCAATGGTTTTGTATGCATATTCCCACTCCTTTACATAATACGTCCAAATTCGTGATGGCAAACTATACCACATACCCGCAGATGACCATCTCAATTTGTGCGATCATCTCGTAAATCTGCAGTAAGCCATAGCGATTCTTCAGAACCCAACGCGGCTTCCGCAAAATCCCCATCATGCCATAAAAGACACAAGAACAAGACTCCCAGCGCACTGCTGCGGTCATAGATCTGCACCCAGGGTTCCGGCACCACTTCGCGCATCAATGCAGTTAAACGGGCATAGTCATGCTGCAAAATCAATTCCTTGCACGTGTCTTTGGACACACCATCCGGCCACTTTCCCTCGTAATTGGCAATCAAGTGTACAACACCACTGCCCGGCCGCAGATTCTCTTCCGTGAAAATATCCTGCATAGAGGCCCGTCGTTGCACAGCCGCCGCCATCCAATCAAATAGCGGTTGCGACCAATACCCGTCGGGCCGTTGCGCCAACTCACCGGCCAACAATTCAAACAAGAGCGGCATGCGACCACGCGACAACGCCAGCCCTACAAAAATATCAGCCTGCCGACCTCGGGGACATGCACGCCAGACATCCCGTATTTGTTGATCCGTGACAGGTGCATCCAGACGCAGCAACGCCTTCACAAGCGCCGGACGCACATCATCCGTAACATTTTCCCAAAGCGCCACCAACTCCGGCACCAAATCGCCGCGTCCCGTAAAACTTAAAGCGGTCAAAGCCTCACGACGCAGGGGACTAAACGGCGAGCGGGCCTCCTCCAACAACACCGGGATGGCTTCATCAAGTGGATAGCCCATCAACACCCGAATACAGCTCGTACGAATCCCCGGATCCGGCGAATGCAGATTTTCCATGATTAATTCGCGACTCACCTGATTCGGGGAAAGCAGCAATCCTTCCAGATTCAAATGGCGACGCACCGGATTATCCTCCTGCTCCAATCGGTTTGCCCGGATAATCGTGAAAAGACTTGAAGGCATCAGTGCCGCAAACTCGCTCAATGCACCACCACCATCGGATAGCATGTAAAAGGTAAATACGCAGACACCAAGACAAACCACCATCCAAGCCATAAAATGCAAACTATAGGAATGTAGTGCAAACGGACGTCCCTGTGCAAAATGAGACAAGAGCGTTGCGCTACCCAACGCAAGCAACGCCCCAAGCATCTGCATTAAATCAAAAACAATCGAATGTTCCACCGACCGCTGTAGTGGCAATCGACCGGTCCGCAACTGCATCGACACAATATGCGAGGCCGTCACACAAAGGATCGACAGGCTATATAACGTTGCCATGCCCCCGACACTGTATGCCAGCCGCGGCATCAAGTCCACCAACGCCCACAATAGCGCCAAAACGGCCAGCAAGCCATTTGCTGCAAACAAGAGAATCCGCGGACGCACCCACCGGCCGATCATCTTGAGCATATGCGATATCGCGATGGATGCCACCACGCCCAATACCGTGTAGAAGAAAATGTGGTCGACACTATACCCAGCCACATTCCGCATATAACTGATCAAATATCCACCAAATACCGCAATCACCGCATGCAACCCTACCACAATCGCCACTTCGCGCAGGCCCCGCTGGCGCCACGTTTCCACGGTTGCCTGCAGTAAACTCCGGCGGCTACCATCCGTTAAATAACCTGTTTGCGGCAGCCTACTGATCAACCAGGCCGTAAACCCGTTGAAACACGTTCCCACCCCGATCAGCAGAAATAAATTCCACTCTTCGGTGCCCAGCCAATTGCGGCGGGTAACCCAAAAACTGAAAATGGTTGCCAGCAAAACGCCAATTTGGCCAGCCCCCAGCGAACGTGCCATCAGCGTCGAGGTTTCCCCCGGCGGTGCCAACGCGCGAATCACCGTGAAATAACCTGCCATGCCAAAAGCACGCAATACCAGAAACACAAGATACAGCCCCACAAAAAGCCATACCCGCAACGGCGTCGGACTCAAAAAAAGCAATCCGAAATAGCAAACGCAAACAAAGGTTCGCAAACGCCAGAAACGAGACCACATCGACGTTGTTTCGCGTCCATTCAACAAGAATGGCACCAGCACGGCTGAAACCGCAGCCAGAAACGGGGCAGCATACAGAATACCCATGTGCATATCCGAGGCATTGTAAAGGAGCGCAAGCAGGTAAATGGTTTGGCCCGTAAGCAGTCCGAAACCAAGTGCATTGACAAACCCGATCCAGGCCACCTGCCTTTGGGCTTTGCGCTGCAATCGTCTGGAAAGTTGAAGAATCATAGCACCATACTACATCGTTTATAAATCGCGCACACAACGAAATCCCATATTACCCGCAGATGAATCCGCCGTATTCCCGCTCCGGGCTGCCACACGGTATCGATTGCAATAGGAGTCATGACATAAATAAGACCCCCCGCGCATAACGCGGCGGTCTCCTTCCGGCGGACCAATCGGATTTACGCGTGTTCCCTTTATGTGGTAATCAGGACTCCAACGATCGAATACCCACTCCCAAACATTCC
>SKVN01000024.1 GCA_007129405.1 Kiritimatiellia bacterium | reverse complement strand
TTTGGAGTGCGGCGATAAAAATCGCCGCTTTGGGATTGCGCGGAGCGCGGGGGCGGAGATGCACTGAGCGGGTTGATTGATTGGAAGTGTGTTGGCTTGTGGCGAGGGCTGGGTGGTGCGCGCATAGAGAACATGAGTTGGCCGAGGGACGCAGCATGGCCCCCACACCCCCGACTCACGCACACGGACTCCATGATGCAACATTAGCAAACACATTGTTCAAAATAGTTGCATCCCTGCATCATCTGAGGCACCCCCGGCAACGGCATCCATGTGAACCAATAAACGCACGAAAATATTCTTCTCCATAGTCGTACGTCAACTCTGTCCCCGCAGCAATACGACAGATGGAAAAAATATAAATCCGACCACGCAGAATCCGCACCTCACAATTCGGCACACAAGAGTGATTGATGTAGCGAGCTACATTCCAACGTGAGCGTCCATCCACATAGCGACGCGGATTCGTCTGGAAAAGATATTTATTCTGCATCCCTCGGATATCCGCAACCCCCAGTACGGGTCCACTATATTCCACAACAAAACCACCACTTTCAATCAGGGCCTCCGTAAAAAGCCCCAAACCAGCGGCTGCACGTCGCACACGCAGCCGACGTGCTACACTCTGGTACTTCTTTGGCAATGGTAACCGATTCATCACAATCTCCTACGCGCAACAGGCAAAAGGAAACAAATAAGAGCCCCTTCCTTAACGATGCTGACGCTCTGCCGATCGGCTCGCACGTTCCAATACCACACGCTCAGATGGTGTCAGAGAACCAAACCCTTGTGTTTTGATTTTCACGAGAATCTGATCCACCCGCTCCCAATCCACCGGGTGTGCCGCCGTATCATCCGAAAGATCCGTAACCCGAAACCGCATTCGACGCAACTTGGCAAGCACGTCCCGCAAGACCCCCATGACGCCATAGCCACCTCCATCATGCCAACCTCCGGTGCGCAGATACATCGCATACACATATCCCGCAATACCCCCTGCCAGATGCGCCGCATGTGCAACACGCCCTCCATCTGCCAGCAGAGCAATAGAAATAAGGCCAAATACAATAGCCAAGGTACGAGCCGTCATCGTAACCGGCAACAACAGCAAAGCGAACTGACGGTTGGGAAACAAAGCCGCATACGCCCCTACGATTGCAAATACGGCCCCGGATGCCCCAATCATGGGATAATGCAACGAGTACAACCCCAGCGCACCCAGAGCCAGCCAACCAAGTGCCCCTAGAATGCCGCCACCAACATACAGATACAAAAATCGTCTCGAACCCAACCGCATTTCCAGTTCAGGACCAAAGATAAATAGCGCCCACATATTTCCCGCGAGATGCAGTAGGTGTCCATGCAGAAACATATACGAAATCAACTGCCAGATCATGCCCCGCCGTAGGCCATGCATGGATAAGGCAAACAGCCGCATGATGGGATCCAGGGCTGGTGACCTGGGAAACAAAAGAAGATGCACAAAAAAAATCACCACATTCGCAATCAAGATACGCTTGGTCAACGGACCCGGTGGCGACATCATCCCGAATCCATACCGGCGAGGTGGTACTCCATAACCGTACATCAAAAAATCTCCCGTCTCCCCTTCCGGAGTCATCGTAATTCATATACGAGACGCTGCGGATTCCCGTCGCGCTCGATATCAATCACAATCGCATTCAAATCATTCTCTACAACCTGTCGAATAAAAAACTCTGCGCGGCGTCGATTCGTCATCGGGAGCGTATTCACCGCCCGAACCTTATCGCCCTCCCGAAACCCTACTCCTTCAAAAAACGCAGCCTCTCCTACGGTCTGTAATTGGTATCCCTCAATATCACCCTCCGGTGTGTAAATCGGCTGCATCGAGTCAAACACCTGCAACAATCGCTCTGGTTCATCAAGCAATTCTTCGTAATACGCAAGCAAAGCTTCCCGATCCATGCTCCAAGTGCCTGCCGCAGTTTGCTCGCCAAAACGCGTAACCACCGCAGCATCATCAGCTACAACAGCATCCTCTGGCTGTTCCCGACCATGTAACGTTGTACGTTTCCCCCGCAACAGCAAAACACCTTCCTCGTCTCCCCGGCGAAGCACAACCTCGCCTGCACGGATTGCAAGTACCTCAGCACCGCCCACCAAGTCCCCTTCCGAAACGATGTACTGTCGTTCTTCCGGATGATAACTGATTACAGCACGACGCAGGGAGGCTTCCGGAGATGCGGCCTCGTGATATAGAAAAAACGTACCCGCAAACCGGTAATCATCCCAAATGATACCCCCCTCAGGAATCTGCGCACCGTCAACCAAACGGAACACAGATGCATGCTCCTGCAAAAGGGAAAAATCAGCGACCCGCATGTCTGGATCCGGCGGAAGCGCTTCATGTCGCATCAATCGCCCCGAAACATGCGGCATACGCCACAGCATGCCTGACGCAAGCAACAATACCGTAGCGATGAGCAAAGTCCGCCAACGCATCATTCCAAAATAAAAAAGACTGGTAAAGGTCATAAGCCGGATTCTGTTACCACGATCCAGGATCGTGGCTCGATCATTTATCTCATGCAATCAACCCGGAATGCTTGCGCGCTCACGCGTGCCGCGAGACGGGCCGCCTCTCACATCCCCTATTTGATCTTGCTCCGAGTGGGGTTTACCATGCAACCGACCTTTCAGTCCAGCCCGGTGGTCTCTTACACCACCTTTTCACCCTTACCCTCCTTCGCCAAGACTTCGGAGGGCAAGCCCTCCGTTGCCCTGTGAAACAAGGCGGTATTTTTTCTGTGGCACTTTCCGTCTTTCCCGCTTCAACGGGAAACCTCCCGGCACAACACCAGGACACCCTGCCCTCTGGAGTCCGGACTTTCCTCCCCCCGGCTTCCCGAGAGAAGCCAGAAGGCGACCGAACGCCTCTACCAGTCAACCATCAATGTAACATACGACCACAATATCCGCAAATCACCATTTCAAGCTGCTTCCGAGCCTCATGTTGCTGGTAAGGGGGCACGGCCATATGGCAACCTCCACACACGCCATTCGCACAGGAAACAATCGCCGCACCGCGACGCCGTTGCAAAATCGCCTCGTACCGCTGCAACCAATCCGCGTCAATTCCATCAACTAACTCTTCTCGTTTCGCCCGCAGGCCATCTAGCTCTTGTTGTAACTCCTGGGCACGCGCATCGAAAACCTTAACGTCCTCATCCACCTCTTTTTGCTCAGCATCTAAGGCCGCCTGTTGCTCGCCCATGGCCCCCTTGGAAGCTTCGATCTTTTCCATGATGGCAATTTCCTGATCCTCATCACGCCGAATCGAACGTTCCAACGCTTCAATCTCATCAGACATGGCCTTGAACTCTTTATTCGTTTTCAAACTCATCTGCTGCGTGCGCAATTTGGCAATTTGCTCCTTCTTCGCCTGCACCTCCAACTCGTGCTGGTGAAGCTCCGCCTGTGATGCCTGCACTCCCGCTTCGGCTTCCTGCAAAGCAGATTTGTGGCTTTGTAAACGCTCCCATTCACGTGCCTTGCGGGCAGGAATATCTGCCAATTCGGTTTCTATACGCAAAATAATCAAATCTTGGTCTTGCACTTCTAGTAAACGCTCAATCGTCGTCACGAAACCACCTTTCCACTGATGAGCAGCTCTCGCCCGCCACATGTATGTTGGATGTATGTACGGTCTTCTCAAAACCGTTTATAAATCATCTGCGGATGCTATGCGATGCCCGCACCTGTGTCAACCCCCGCCAACCGCAAAGCAAGCTTTGCGGCTGCGAACATGCTGCGATCCGATGCTACGCCCTGCCAAGCCAGATCAAATGCCGTACCATGATCCGGAGACGTCCGGACAATCGGGAGCCCCAGTGTAACATTTACTCCCGTTTCAAAGGCCAGCATTTTAAAAGGAATCAAGCCCTGATCATGATACATAGCAACATATACATCCGTCTTATCCCGGATCGCCGGAATAAACGCCGTATCCGCCGGAAATGGACCGCGAACGTCAAACCCGCGTTCGCGGGCAGCAGATAAGGCTGGCATAACCACCTGCTGCTCTTCAGTCCCAAACGCACAATCCTCCTCGCCAGCATGCGGATTGAGTCCGCATACCGTAATACGCGGCCGCAGCATACCTTGCTGTTGCATAGCTTGATGGGCCAGCTCCAGCACGCGCACAACGCGGGCACACGTAATCTGCCGCGCAACATCGACTAACGCTACATGCGTGGTAACCAGGCAAACGCGTAATGCGTCAGACCACATCATCATGCAAACGTCATCTCGCCCTGTTAGCGCCGCAAGCATTTCCGTATGCCCTGGGTATGCTACACCAGCCACATGCAGCGCCGTCTTGTGCAAGGGAGCTGTTACCACCGCCGCAATTTCTCCTTGCAATGCATCCTCTACCGCCCGTTTCACGCAGCGCGCCGCTGCCGCACCACATATAGCCTGCACCTTCCCCGGCAACACTTGATCCGCATCGAGCAATGCATCATCCACAACGTAAGAAGCATCCGGCGAAGGCAAAGCAAGCGTCTCTGCCACCCGCTTCAACAAACCGAGACTTCCATACACACGGATGCGACAAATCCGCGCAAGAGCTTCATCCGCCAACAAAGCCAGACACAATTCCGGCCCAATGCCAGCAGGATCTCCCATCGTTACCCCTATAACCGGTACCGCACTCATGGTTCCTCCGGAACACGCCTGTGCACCTCTTCTACCAATTCTGGCAAACGACCACTACGAAACATCCGCCAAATCGGAATGCTATCCTCCAGATCCGGTTCCCGGAACAACGCGAAGTTTCGCAGCAGAAACCCTATCAACAAAATCAATAGCACAGCACATAGCGCGGACACCATACGATGCTGGAAATAAATCCAATCAAACAGCGGATGCATCGCCGTAAAGCGCAGCCGACGCATACGCTTCTCGCTCAATACAGCTTCATCACCGTCTACAGTATGCTGCTGTTCCAGCAGAAGGGCATGCATTTTTTCAAATCGCGAGGCTTCCTTCCGACATACCTCACATATACGCAAATGCTCATGAACCAGACGACTCTGCTTATCGCCAAGCTCTCGTAGCATATATGCGGACAACTGTTGTTGCATTTCTTCGCAATCGACCAACTTAGCGCCAACTGCCTTCTGTTGCTTTTTCTCGCTCATTCTTCCCGTCCCAGTGCATCAGCCAGTTTCCGCATCGCGTGATGCAAGATATACCCGACATTCCCGACAGATAAACCCGTAATCGCACTTATTTCCTTATACGATTTTTCTTCATAAATTTTTAGCATGATTAATGCACGATCGCGGGAAGGCAAGGCCGCCAATGCCTGCGCGACACGCTGTGCATGAGAGTCGTCCTCTCCCATCAAAGGCAACACGATCGCGTCAGGTGAAATATCCTGATGTTCCTGCTCCACACGCTTTCGCCGTTCATATTTGCGAATCACATCAACGGCACGATTATGCGTGGTCCGGTATAACCAACTGGACAAAGCCACACTCGGCTCAAATGCCTCACGCCACTTACGAAACAACTGGATAAAAACTTCCTGCACCACATCCTGCGCCAAGTCAGCATTATGCACGATACTTGTGGCATACCGCAACAAGCGCCCCTCATAGTGGTGCACAACCTTCTCAAAGGCGGCAGCACGTTGTTGCTGTTGTTCCCTGCGTCTCATCCAGCCCTTCTTACGTGGACTCTTTCAGCGACGTAATCAGTGCATCCAATTCATTGGGTGGCGTCATAAAAAAATGACATGTCCGTTCCGTGCGCGCGGCAATATCTTCCTGCAGATCCTGATTGTACGGGTTCATGATAGCCACCAGCAACTCATCTAAAATGGCACCGAATATCACAACTCCATGACGAACCATGAAATCGACTGGTAACAATCCTCCCATTTCAGAGGAAACCTCATAAGCCTGAACAGACACCAATGGCGTCTTCGTATCTCGTGAAACATAGCCCATCACGCGCTCCATACCGCTATAGGCCCGATTTTCCAGAACGTGGAAAACCGATACCGTCGTCAAATGTGGATCTGTGGACAATTCCGCCAAATCTTGCGCCAGCGCAGAATAATCCTCTTGTGAAATTTCCCCAGCCTCCAGTAATTTCCATGCCATCGCCAGCTCATCCGTCACCCGGAAAACACTCGGAGCTGCCGCTTTGGCCTTGCGTGCTTCGCCTGCATCCGAAACATCGGTTGCGATAGCGTCTTCCGCCGAGGGCTGCAATGCCAGCAAGCGCTCCATCATACTGCGGACTTGCTCATCCGTTTCCCCGTAGTCAGCCAAGCGTTCTAGAATAATAGCAACGGATTCCGCATCATTTTCAGACAAAATTACCTCAGCCAGACGCAACAAATAATCCAGTGCGCGCGCCCGATCACCGACATGCTCATAGGCATGCGACAACGTCTCCAAAGACGACCGGTCATCTGGCATTACCTCCAAAATCTGCTCGAAAGCCGAAATCGCCTGCCATACTTCATTTTCGGAGTCAACTTCACTGCGTTGATCGGCATTGGCCATTTTTTTCTCCCCTCATTACGATCCGTACTCACACTCATGCGCATGCTATCAAAAAAACCACGGACAACAAAACATCAAAACACGTAGTTTCCAGATTTTCATTGCCGCACGGGCATCCCCTCGTTATACCCCTCTCCATGCAATCAAAACCTGAAATACTAGCCCCGGCAGGTGATATGACCTCGTTACAGGCTGCACTAGATGCTGGTGCAGACGCCGTATACCTAGGTCTGGATACGTTAAATATGCGCCATATGGCCACACGCAACTTTACCCGTGACACCCTGCCGGAAGCAGCCTCCCGCTGCCGTGTTAAGAATGTGCGCCTGTACCTAACGCTCAATAGCATCATCTATGAAGGTGAACTTCAGGATTGCCATGAGGTGCTAGCATTTGCCAAACCCTACATCGATGCGGCAATCGTCGCCGACTGGGCGGCCGTTCGTGCTTGCCGGGATTTGCAAATTCCCTTTCACGTTTCCACACAAATGTCATGCTCCAACAGCACAACAGCAGCCTTTCTAAAAAGCCAGGGCGCCCAACGGATTGTACTGGCCCGGGAATGTACACTCGAGGAGGTTGCCACCATTACAAGCAAGGTGGATATTCCCATTGAAGCCTTTGTACATGGAGCTGTCTGCCTCGCCGTTTCCGGACGCTGCTTACTCTCCCACGAAGCCTATGGCTTCTCCGCCAGCCGCGGCGAATGCCGGCAGCCGTGTCGTAGAGAATTCCTGATTCAGGAGCGTCGCGAAGGCGAGCAAGCCGATGCCGCTTTCCGCGTAGAATCCCACACACTACTCTCCGCCCGCGATCTATGCTCGCTACCCTTTGTCGACAAATTAATGGAAGC
>SKVN01000133.1 GCA_007129405.1 Kiritimatiellia bacterium | reverse complement strand
GCGAACATCCAGTCCATCCCGTTTTCATCCACAAGGCGGATCAGACTTTGCGTCAACTCTTCAACGGTTTCATTAAAGGCTTCACTTGGGCTGTGGCCGTTTTTGCGTAAAACATCATACTGGGCTTCCATGACACCCGCCAAGGCTCCCATCAGAATGCCACGTTCACCAGTCAGGTCACTATGCACTTCGTCCTCGAATGTGGTGGGGAACAAGTACCCGGATCCAATGCCGATGCCGATGGCTATGCAACGCTCTTCCGCGCGTCCGGTGGCATCCTGGAATACCGCGTAGCTCGAGTTGATACCTGCGCCATTGAGAAAGTTACGACGAACCGACGTACCGGACCCCTTGGGGGCAACCATGATTACATCGACATCCGCAGGCGGAATGACCTTCGTTTGGTCTTTGTATACAATCGAAAAACCGTGCGAGAAGTACAGGGCATCGCCTGGATTCAAACATTTTTTGATAGTGGGCCAAATTACGCGCTGTGCGGCATCGGTTACCAGCACCTTGATGATCGTGCCTCGCTGGGCAGCCTCTTCGATATCAAACAGGGTTTTGCCCGGGACCCAACCATCCTTGATGGCACGGTTCCAGTCCTTCTTGTAGGCTTTAGACTGACCAATGATCACATTAAAGCCGTTATCTTTCAGATTTAGCGCCTGCGCTGGCCCCTGCACACCATAGCCAATGATGGCGATCACTTCCTTTTTAAGTACGCGTCGCGCTTTGCTCATCGGGAACTCTTTTCGCATCACAACGGTTTCTTTTACTCCGCCAAAATCGATCGTGGCCATAATCTACCGGACCTTCCTTATTTGTCATTAAACATGCATTCTGCCAAAAGTGCAGGATTGAGCATTCTAGTTCCTAAACACCAACAGTCAATAGCTAATCTGCGTGGACATTCCCCATTTTTTCTAGGTGAACTCAAGGTCGGGGAAAACCATTTGTTTTGATGGTCGTTCTCGGAGGGATGCCCTTTGTGCGCCCCTCCAATTTCCGAAGCGATTTAGCAGATAGGAAAGTCCGTCGGCGATAGCGTAGTAGTGGAATTCGACAACACCGAATAGGCGTTTGGAAACGTGCGTGATGTTTCTGACTAGGATTTGTCTACGCAAGGATTGTCCCAGCCATACGGAGGCAAAGAATACCGCAGCGAGGACGATCGCCATCATGTTTTTCAGGCGCGTGTAATCGAGCAGGCGGATGTCTTCGAGATTGTAGCTTTGCTTGATATACCGGATTGCATCCTCAACGCGCCAGCGGCTCAGATACCCTTCGACAACCTGCCAAAGTCCCTGCCTGGAGATTGTCCCGGTTAGCGTTGTCAGCAGCATCGTCGGCTTCTGGCCGAAGCCCTTTATCACAACCATGCGAAGAGGCACATCCGGATGATCGGGGTGGCGAACATCCATGGCACCGTATTCTATCATGTAGACTTTCTCACCTTCAGATGTTTCGCGTCTGATGGTCTCGGCATAGTGCATTTTGCATTTGCCTGCCAGTTTATCGGCCCGAACCGGGCGGTTTCGCCACAGCAGATGCCGGTTGCCGACCATTCGGATGATGAAGCTCAAACCATTGCCTATGAATATCTTATAGATTTCATCCCGGTCACCGCCACGATCAATCATATAGATGCCGCGCCGCTTGGCGTATCCGCGAATCACATCTACAGTCTGGGATATCGCATCGTTCTCACTCTTGAAGCCCGGAGCCTGGCATGACCAAAGCCGAAGGTGCAATGGTGTGATTCGCCGGGTAGCGCTTTCACAGGCCACAGCCGCGCAAGCCCAGTATCCATTACAAAGCTCACCGCGACTGCCGTCACGCACACGCCCCAGATAGGGCATTTTGCGCGCATACTCCTTTCGAATATCAGTGGGATCGATGACGATCAGTGTGTCCTTGCTGATCCGCTTGGAAGCTTCCCTGGCAATACATTCGCCGATCTGCTCACCAAGCCCCTCGCTGAGGAGATGACGACTGAGCCGTTCCTCGGTTTTCTTTAACGGTATCGACTCATTGATGCCACGGCCAATACAACTGAGTTTAATGTCTTGCGAGGCCTGCAAGCCATAAAGCATATCTCCGATGAAACCGGTCACGGGCTTCGAAAAATGGGGAGAAAATATCCCCAGAAATCCAGAAAGTTGATCTCGCACTTTAAAGGCCGTTTGACTATTATTCATGCAGTGGTTCCTTCCGTTTTGTTGTTAGTTACCCGTATCTTACGGGACAAACCGAGCTGGAACCACTATTTCATTTACAGAACCACACATTTTTCAACCAACACTCCGCCTATATTGGCCAACCTCGCAAAACCCAAATCTAAAAATGGGGAAAGTCCACGAATATATAGGTTGACGTAGGATTTTCCCGTATGCATGATGGCGTCAAAGTCTGTCGTGCATGAACAAACAGGGTGGGAGAGCGAATGCATCCAACGATTAATCACATGATCCAGTTGCAAGAGTTATTGTTAGCGAGGGATGAGCAAAAAGCAGCTGGTCTTGACCAGCACTTGGAACAGTTGGATAGCTCCATTCACGGCTTGAATCATGTATTGACAGAGCCCTTCAAGACGCAATTTGGAAAATTATCGCAGCGTGATCGTAATGCGATTGTACCCATTACCAATAATACCTGTTCGGCTTGCCGGATGGCGCTTCCCATAAGCCTCGTGCAATTGGTTCGCATGGGCAAGGAGGTGCATGCATGTCCTTCCTGTGCGCGATATTTGTATGTGCCTGCTGATCCTGTGCGGAATACATCGCGAGGTCCGAAACGGTTTGAGGTTCAGAAACCGGGCATCGCGCGTTTCTCGGCCCCTGCGCTGATGAATCCGAACCTAACGTCAAAGGATAAGCCTGGTGTGATTCGGGAGTTGGTTGAGGCTCTTTCGCGTGAAGGTTTTGTGGACCAGCCTGCCACGCTCATCGAACATGCCATGAATCGAGAAAGTTTGTTGTCTACCGCAGTCGATCACGGATTGGCCTTTCCTCATGTTCGAGGTGTTGAGGGGGGCGGTTTAACGCTTTCAGTAGGGGTTCACAAGAAGGGGGTTCACTTTGATGGTCCTAAAGGACGCGTATCCAGATTTTTCTTTTTTATGGTGATTCCTACTGCCGCGAGTTCGTTTTACTTGAAGTTGTTGGCAGGGTTGACTGAGACATTCATGGTGAAAGATGCACGGGATACTCTGCTGGCAGCGGAGACGCCAGAAGATTTGTGGAAGACGCTCATTAAGTTGACGCGAAAAGCGGTCAAATAATGTACCCTGCCTTTTGTGCAAATAGGTATTTCTTATATTGTAAACGAAGGGTGCCGCGGGTGTAATCATTCATGGAGACGAAGTTAGCAAAACTCTCGATGCAGTCGCGACATTCCCGTGCGTATTTCAGCTCTGCGATTGCGCTTGTTTCGGTTATTCCTGTTTTGTCAGTTGTCGTAATCATGCTGTCACGCTATACCGAACTGCTGCCAGCTTCCGATATGATTCCGAATGGGATGGCTTTTTTCGGGGTTATATGTTTTTTCGGAGGTTATTATTTATTGCGTGTTTATCCGCGTAACATGTTGCGGTTGCTGCATTACCTGCAGCAGATGGCTGCAGAAGTATTGCCCGAGAACGCAGCGTTGATCTCGAAAGAACAGGATACGCTTGTATTGGAGCAATTGCTCAACGTATTGATTCGTAAGTTACAGAATCACATTCGTCAGCTTGATCAAGCGCTAAAGCAATCTAAAACGATGTTAAAAACGATTGAAGCGCAAGCAGATGAAATTCTGGTTGCGGAGCGGCAACGCGTGATGATTGAGAGTCTTGGTGCAGCTTGCCATCACATTGGGCAGCCGACTGGGGTTCTGCTTCTCTATTTGTCGCAGTTACAAAGCCAAGATCCTGAAGTGTTTCGGGCGAATAATCTGGGTCCGTGCCTTGATGCTGTTAAAGAGATTTCTGATATCTTGCAACGGTTACGGGAAACAAGTGAATACCGGACGATCCCCTATGGTGCGAACCCGACTTTGATTGCGGCTGAGAAGGAGTTGCAGGGGATGGCAGATATACAGATCGTAGATATTCGCAAGCAAGAGGATGCTTCGTCTGAAAGTTCTTAAAGACTTGTGGTGAATGTTTGCAATCGAGCCATTGCAATTTCAATGTGTTCGGTGGATGTGGCGTATGCGCAGCGGATAAATCCTTCCCCGCACGCTCCGAAAGCAGAGCCTGGGACACAGGCTACGTTTTGTTCTTCGAGAAATCGCATGGCGAAGTCATGCGAAGACAGGCCCAAGTGGCCCACGTAGGGGAAAGCATAAAAAGCACCTTGTGGGAGATGACATTGCAGTCCAGCCATTTGCAAGCCTTTTACCATTAGGTTTCTTCTTTGGCGATACGTGTTGCGCATATG
This sequence comes from Kiritimatiellia bacterium, assembly GCA_007129405.1. GTDB lineage: Bacteria > Verrucomicrobiota > Kiritimatiellia > UBA8416 > UBA8416 > T3Sed10-140. The sequence goes on along the minus strand of SKVN01000133.1, from coordinate 3,144 downwards.
TGTGACGGCATCATCGCCATTGACCAATGCTTCCAGCGCGGCTTTTTGGGCGAGGATGGGGGCACATAGCATGGTGTATTGATGGAGTTTCATCATGGCCTCTGTCAGCGCCGGTGGGGCACAGGAAAATCCAATGCGGAACCCTGTCATCGCCCATGCTTTGGAAAAACCATTGAGAAAGATTGTGCGTTCGCGCATACCGGGGACGGCAGCGATACTGACGCGTTTCGCCTCGTATGTAAGTTCGGAATATATTTCATCTGTAATCACAACGAGATTATGGCGAACGGCGAATGCAGCGATGTCTTCGACATCTTGTTGTGTGAGCACAGCTCCAGTGGGGTTCGTGGGGAAGTTGAGCATAAGAACGCGTGTGCGGGGTGTTACTTTTGCCTCGAGCGCATCGATAGACAACCGAAAGTCATCTTCAGCTTTGGTTTCTACGGCTACGGGTTTTCCATGCGCAAAGGCGATAACGGGCGCATAGGAAACGTAGCAAGGTTCGTGATACAGCACCTCGTCGCCAGGGCTAATCAATGCGCGAATGGCGAGGTCTAGTGCCTCGCTTACCCCGACGGTGATCATGATTTCGCTGGCGGGGTCATAGTTGACGTCGAAGCGGCGTTGCACATAATCCGAAATCGCTTTGCGCAGTTCCAGCAAGCCTAAATTGGCCGTGTAGGATGTTGCCCCGCGATTCAAGGCGTAAATAGAAGATTCGCGTATATGCCAAGGGGTGATGAAATCAGGTTCGCCGATGCCCAGGCTGATTACATCTTTGCGAGTGCTGACAATTTCAAAAAAATCTCGTATCCCTGAGCGCGGTATATTGTGAAGGTGCGGAGCAACAAAATCATGGGGATACTTGGAGTCGTTCGTCATGTGATTCTTCCTGCATTAAGACGCCTTGGTCTTTGTACGTTTTGAGCGTGAAATGCGTGGCGGTCGAGAGTACGCCCTCAATCGTTGCCAAGCGCTGGTTTACAAAGGATGCGACCGTCCGTAAATTATCCCCTTTGACAAATACCAGCAAGTCATAGCCACCTGACATGAGAAAGACCGACTCTACTTCAGGGAACCGTCCTATGCGCAGTGCGATGCGGTCATAGCCATCGCCGCGTTCCGGCGTAATTCTTACTTCAATGGCGGCTCTGACATAATCGGCTTCTGTGGCTTCTTCATTGATGACGGCTTGATAACCTCTAATAACGCCTTCTTTTTCCCATGTTTTGATTTGTGCCTGAATTTCTTCAACGGGTTGCCCCAGCATTGCGGACAAATTCTCCATGGTTTCGCGGCCATTACTACGGAGTAATTGCAAAAGTTCGTTCATACCGATACTGCCTTTATTATTATCGAGAGAGAGACAAAAACGTTTCTATCATGCCACAGACGATGATCAATTCAAACGATTTTGTAATTGCGTAACATTTTCTTGGCAGAGCGCTATTGATGACTTCCGATAAAGCGTCGTATCTGTTTTATAGCTTATTCACGAATTTATTATTGCGTGTGGTTTGCGCATTTTGTTATGCAATAATGTTTTGGGGCTAAAACAATTGAAAGGGGGCTGATGTATGAAGATGATGTACGGTATGCTCATGGCGCTTGCGCCGTCGGCATTGTATGCTTTGTATGCTTACCGGCTGCGAGCATTGCTGATGATGGTGACCGGGGTTCTGTCCGCGATGGCGGCAGAGGCAATCTACCAGAAGCTGGCAGGTAGAAAGAAGATTACGGCCACTGATGGGAGTGCGGCCATTACGGGACTATTGCTTGCGCTCGCCACCTCTGTCTCGACTCCGCTTTATGCTATCGGGGTGTCGGCTGCTTTCGGCATAATCGTGGGTAAGCAGATGCTGGGAGGACTTGGCAAGAATTTGTTTAATCCGATGCTGTTTGGTCGCTTGTTCTATCTTTTCGTTTTTCCTGATTCCATTTTGCCTTGGCGTCAACCTGCTGAACTTTCAACACCTTTGTCGGTGATGCCGGCGGATCTGGTGACACGTGCCACGCCGCTGGAGTTGTTGCGTGAGCATGGCCACACGACTGTTGCTATGGAGGAAATGCAAGTGCTGGGGCATTCCGGTGTTCCTCTTTTTGATATGTTCATGGGGCGTTTACCAGGTACGATTGGTGAAATTTCCGCGCTGATGATTTTGTTTGGTGCCTTTTATCTACTGTATCGTGGCTGGCTGCGCTGGCGGATTCCGTTGGCTGCGTTTGTCGTTGTATTGATCGCTGCGCTTTTATTAGGGCACAATCCCCTGTTTCATTTCTTTGCTGGCAGTTTGATGATTGGGACCTTTTTTATGGCCACCGATCCAATGACGTCGCCGAAATATCCCAAAGGGCAGATCTTGTTCGGGGTTGGAATCGGGGTTATGATCATGGCGATGCGTTTGTGGGGGTGGCAGACACCGGGGCAATACGAGTTTACGGAAGGTACGACTTTTGCCATTCTGCTCATGAATCTGATGGTGCCATTGTTTGATACATGGTTTAAGCCTGTCCGTAAAGCTGCCTAAGTTAGGAGGAGTACAATGCCAGAAAATTCTATGATTCGTTTTATTTCCGTTCTTGTTGTATTGGGAATCTCGGGGTTAATCGGTTACATTTTTACGAAGTTGCGCCTTCGGGGTAAGGGGTTGGATGCTGCAGAAGTACAGACCAAGGCCACAACGCAGGCACGGTATTTTGCTCTGCTGGGCGTATTTATTTACTTAGTGGGTATGGTTAGTATTGCCAGCCTATTTGTTGAGCGTTAGGCCAGGATGTCTTTGATCAGGCGCGTTTCTTCCGAACGCTGGTCTAAGTCTTTGATGCGTACCGTTTCTGCCGCGACATCGTCGGGACCGATTAGGATGGCATATGCTGCTGCGGCGGCATCAGCTTTTGAGAAAAAAGATTTTGGTTTTATGGGAGATAAAGCCAATTGCACACAATGACCTTGTTCGCGCAAGGCACTAGCGATGCGCGTTGCGATCAAGACTTGGTCTGGTTGCATGGCAGCAACATGATATCCTTTTCTGTCGATTTGTTCGGTTGCTGCAGCCCGTTCTGCCAGAATTTCAGCAATGACGACATCGCCGAATCCCAGTCCGACAGCCGTGATATCACCGCCGCCGATGCTTGCCAGCAGTT
>SKVN01000170.1 GCA_007129405.1 Kiritimatiellia bacterium | reverse complement strand
GAAGGTGAATGGGGACGGACAATTTGAGTGATTCTCTCTCGTTATTGGTCCACGTTCCTTCGATGGATCGTCATTTTATTGCGCAGGAGGCGGTTGGATTCTTGCTGCGCATGTGTTTGGCAGATGCCAGAACAGTGTATGCCGCTTTTTGTGGGGGAAATTAGGCTGACCTGTTGTTTTCGGGCAGAGCGCAGCGCCCACCCCTGGAGGGAAGATCCGGCATTTCAACGGTGAGGGTAGAGCTGTTCGTCAGCACACAACCGGCGGTGTCACGGGAGAGTGTTGCAAACGCCTTGCCGCGAATAGCCGATTCTGTCTGACGGATCGCATGTTTCTGGCTCCTGTCTGGCGTTTAACCCCGAAGTTGCTGCGGTAGCGGTGAAATGTTTCGTCCACAAACACGCGTGAGCCCAGAATCATTCCATCTGAGAAGTACCGCACGCGGCAATTTAGTGCCTCGCGCATGCTTAGTTGTCCGCCGTTTGCAAGCACCACTTTGACCCGCTCGGCATCAATTCCACCACGATTGCGCTCGGGGTCTTTTATGCCGCGTTGATAGAGAAAATGCCGGTAATGTTTCACCAGGCATTCCCAGTTCGCCATTTTACCATTTGGCGATTGCATTACGCGGACAAGCCCCTCGCGGGCAATTTTCACGCCCGCGATAGCCTCGCCATAGCCACAGAAGCGATAATCCTGCGGATCCGTCACAATGCCCGCGCGCACGGCATTAAGGTCGATATAGGACGCCAGCGTCCACAGTGCTCTGCGAGAACCTTCAAAGAGAACGCTTTTGAAGCGTGATTCCCAGAGCGTTCCTTGCCGGTTATGGCGTCGGTTGTAAGACATTGTGAAGCGTTGTTTGAGCGTTTTGACAAATTCTGAGAGATTATACATGCGCTTGGTATAGCGGGCTTTCAGCGCGTCGGCCTGTACGTTCTGGTCATTGGCGCGCAAATCTGCCAATTCTGCGGCAATTTGTTCCACAGCAGCGCCATTATATAAAAAGTGCAATCGTCTGATCAGTTCTTTGTCGGTTATCGGTTCGGGTTCGGGGACGCGCAGGCAGATGTGCCAGTGGTTTGAGAGGCCAGCCCACGTCAATACCTGGCAACCTGAAAACGCTTCTACCGCGCGCATAAGACGGCGGAAACGCTCCTTTTCGATATCATCGAGAATAAGCCGCCGGTCAACGATCCGGCTCAATATGTGGTAAAACGATTCTCCTTCGCCGATAATTCTTGCAACACGCATGTCAAAATCTCCTTTTCATCAGGGACCCCAATGATCCCTACATATACAGGAAGAACTGAGCATCAAAGATTTCCAAAAAAATCTTTCTCAAATAGTCTGTCCCCTTTGCTCTCTCAAATAGTCTGTCCCCTTTGCTCTCTTTGCTCTTCAAATAGTCTGTCCCCTTTGCTCTCTTTGCTCTCCTGATCTATAGTGGGCGCAGTAGGATAAACATCGTGGGTGGAAATATTTTGCGATTCTTCCAACTTCCTTTACCATCGGGATACCCCCGTGGGATCGTAAACTTTGTGGATTGCGGGGTTGACGGTGTATGGGGGGGCTTTGTACGCTTCGGGCATCTTTTTTATCATGCACGTTAGCAATGAGGTTGGAATCATCTTGCGGAAGATGATACAAAAAAGCATTTATGTTTGCCGGGACCGTTGATGAGCCGGTACCCTGGGAGCAGCAGGTTTCGGGAAAACCTGCTGTACTGGAACCGTCTTGGGTAAAGCAAGTTGTGTCAACCTGCTTCGGCTTTGGGGTGCTGATGAAATCTGCGTTAGGGGCTAGAGATGTTGTCTAAAGTATATTCTGGGGCGGTGCAGGGGGTAGAGGCGTACGCGGTTGAGATTGAGGTGAATGCAGGGCATGGGGATCCGCAGGTGGTTACTGTGGGGCTTCCTGATGCGGCGGTGAAGGAGAGCAAGGATCGCGTTTATACTGCGCTTACGAATTCCGGTTTCATGACGCCGATGGGGCGGACGACGATTAATCTGGCGCCTGCCGACATCAAGAAGGAAGGCCCGGTTTACGATTTGCCGATTGCGATTGGAATTCTGGCGGCACAAGGAGAAATCGAAGCCGAGAGGCTGGAAGATTTTGTCATGCTGGGGGAGCTGGCCTTGAGCGGGGAGGTGCGTCGGGTAAAGGGCGTGTTGCCGGTGGCGCTAAAGGCGCGGGAAATGGGTAAGCTCGGTGTGATTGTTCCGGCGGTGAATGCGGAAGAGGCAGCCGTGGTGGATGGCATTGATGTGTTCCCCGTCCAGAACTTGCGTGAGGCGGCGGATTTTCTGGCTGGCACGCAAAATATTTCTCCTTGTGTGGTGGATGTGGAGAGTGTGTTTGGAGCCTTGCTGGAGCATGAGGCGGACTATGTGGATGTTAAGGGTCAGGAGCAGGCGCGGCGCGCGATTGAAGTGGCCGTTGCTGGAGGGCACAATATTTTGATGGTGGGTCCGCCCGGGACGGGGAAGACGATGCTGGCAAAGCGGATTGCTTCGATACTGCCGCCGCTTTCCTTGGAGGAAGCGCTGGAGGTTACGAAAATCCATAGTATTGCAGGCACGTTGCCTGTCCATGCGGCGTTGGTGGAGCATCGTCCGTTCCGTTCCCCGCATCATACAATTTCGGATGCCGGTCTTCTTGGTGGTGGGGCACATCCTGTGCCGGGGGAGGTAAGTCTGGCGCATCGGGGTGTGTTATTCCTAGATGAATTGCCGGAGTTTCACCGGAATGTTCTGGAGGTTTTGCGGCAGCCATTGGAAGATGGTGTTGTGACGATTTCGCGTGCAGCAACAACGGTAACATTTCCCTGCGATTTTATGCTGGTTGCGGCCATGAATCCTTGTCCATGTGGTTTTTACAGTGATCCGAGTCGTGAGTGCCGATGCGCCCCGCGTCAGATTGCCAAGTATCGGAGCAAGATCTCGGGGCCATTGCTGGATCGGATTGACATTCATATCGAGGTCCCGGCCATGCAGTATGAAGAGCTTTCAGCCTTGGCGCCGGGGGAGCCTTCCACGCGGATGCGGGAACGGGCGTTGGTGGCGCGGGGTATTCAGCGCCAGCGATTTGCAGAAGTGCGGAGCAAGCGTCGGATTCATTGTAATGCTGATATGAGCACGAAACAGGTACAGCATCATTGCTGCCCTACACCCGATGCCGCAGAGTTACTGAAGATGGCGATTCGGGAATATCATTTCAGTGCGCGTGCGTATGATCGGATTCTGAAGGTTTCGCGTACGATTGCTGATTTGGATGGTTCTGTCGAGATTGGCCCTCAGCATATTTCGGAGGCGATTCAATACCGAACGTTGGATCGACCGTTATAAGGAGTTTCATGCGATGATGATCGTGGACACCCATGTGCATGTGTATCCGCAATATGAAGCGGGAAACGTTTTGAGACTCTGCGCGGAGCGGTTGCATGCCTTGGCTCCCGATGCGGTACCTGTAGCCTGTTTGACAGAAAGGCATGACTGCCACTTTTTTGCCGAATTGCGTGATAAGGGGTTGGCGGAGAGTTCGTACGTGTTGGGGCGTGAGGTGTTGGAAGGGGGACGCAGCATTATCGTGCGTTTTGGACAGGGTGTTCCACCTTTGTTTGTGATTCCCGGGCGTCAGATTGTAACCAAAGATCGACTTGAGGTTCATTGTGTCGGTAACGATGCTGCCATTGGCGATGGTTATGCGGTTGATGAGACGATTGGCAGAATACGGGAGTTGGATGCCTTGACTGTATTGCCTTGGGGGGTGGGCAAGTGGCTGTTTAAGCGGCTCAATGTTGTTAACCGTTTATTGAAAAAGTATACACCAGAGGATTTTTTGCTAGGGGATAGTGCGATGCGGCCATCTTTTTGGCCTGAGCCTTTACCGATGCTTACCGGTAGATCTCAAGGGTATCGTGTGCTTGGCGGGAGCGATCCGCTACCGCATGAAGTTTCGGGGCGTTGGGTGGGATGTTATGCCACGAAAGTCGACTTTCCGTTTGATCGGGATCATCCGAGCAGGAGTTGTTTGTGCGGACTAAGACTGGGAAGTATCGCGCGCATGGGGAAACGTCCGGGGCCTTTAGGATTTGTTGTGCGGATGCGAGGCTAACGTGTAGATTTGGCGACATGCAGTTTAATGTCGGGGTTTGTTGTTTTTGCCTGCCTCGGTGAGATGGATTTCCCACAGCTTGGCGTATTTGCTAAATACGGAAAAGGCGGTGAAGGTTGCAATAATCAATCCGGGTACGCCATCAAGAAAGCCTCTTCTTATAATATAGCATCGCAGGAAGCGCAAAAAGGGTCGCAGGGTTAGGTCGCCGAGGCGTACGGTTCGCTGGCTTCGATGCTTGCCTTCTGCGGAGATACTGGAAAATCGATTAATGGTTGCGAGTTGGTTGGTGATGTCGTCATAGGTGTAATGGAATAGTGGACTGCCAAGAAATTTGACACGTCCATCGACAATGATTTTATCATGCGGTTCTTGTCCTCCGCATTCACCTTGATCTTTTCGGAATAACCGTAGCTTTGTATCTGGATACCAGTCGCCATGATAAATCCATCTTCCCAGATACCAAACGAGACGAGGGAATTCATAGCCAGCATAATCGCCAGCATTGCCATTCGCGAATTCTTCTTTGATCGAGTCTCGGAGTTCGGGGGAAATTTCTTCATCGGCGTCGAGGAAGAAAATCCAGGGTCCTTTTGCCATATCTTTGATAAGATTTTTTTGACCGATATAGCCAATCCATTCATGCTGGTAGACACGGTCGGTGTATTCGCGGCAAATTTCTACGGTACGGTCTTTGCTGAAGCTATCCAGCACGACAATTTCATCCGCCCATTTGGCACTTTCCAAACACCGACGAATATTGCGTTCTTCGTTTCCCGCAATGACACAAACCGAGATTTTTTCGGGCATATAGATCCTTACCTGCGTTGCAAATAGGCTTTCTTACCCTAGCGCGGAATGATTCTCAAGTTAGAAATCAAAACAGGACATATTGGGGTGTGCCGATACGACTACAAGCGAAGAGCATGATGTACGCTTCGGCTTTCAATGGGTATTGCTTGATTCTGTCGAGTGTTCGTGCGTAATTTGTCAAACGATATTATTTGAAGGCATAAGGATGGCAGAGGATATTATGGGGTGGTTTGTTTTACATGTGGGACCAAGGACGGAGAAGAAAGTTGCTGCCGTTTGCGAGCGGTATGGGCTGACGCACTATTTACCGTTGCGGGAATCTGTTCAAATTCATCAGCGAAGAAAGGTTGTCGTGCATAAGCCTCTGTTTCCCGGATATTTGTTTGCAGAATTGACGCCTGAGACGCGTGTGCATGTATTACGTACGAATCATGTTTTGCAAATGATTACACCGGAGAATGAAGATCAGTTACTGCATGAATTGGAGCAAATACGGATGGCATTAACGGTAGATCCGCATTTGAGTCCTGAGGCGCAACTGTCTAGAGGGATGCGTGTTCGTATTAAGGCAGGTATTTTTATGGGCTTGGAAGGGTATGTGGATCAACTCGCAAAGCAGACTTGTGTACGGCTTAATGTTGAGCTTGTGGGGCAGTCGGTTGCGGTGGAGGTAGAACGTGATTTTCTAGAAATTCTCGCCTAACCCGAATATTTCACAAGCCATCTGCTGCGAGCGCGAAGCGTGCGGTAGAGCGATCTTGGTGTTTTGGGTCATAGAATGGGGGAGAGCAGGGCGCAGGCATTTTCGAGCAAGCGGTGCCACTGTGGTCGGGCTTCCCAGCCTGCGAGATGTATTTCGTTACTGTGAGATTCATCTTCCAGAATGTGTTGTTTGAGTTGATCGGACAATGATTCGTCATATGCGAGTAGATTCGTTTCGTAGTTCAATCGGAGGCTCCGTAAATCCCAGTTAGCGGTACCAACGGTTACGGTTGCCGCATCTACAATCATTGCTTTGGCATGAATAAATGGTGGATGCCGCAGGAAAATTCGTACACCGGATTGCAATAATTCGGTAAAAAACGCTTTGGCTGCCCAGCCGGCGTAAAAGTGGTTGTTTTTCTCAGGAAGGATCAAATGAACATCCACGCCTCTGAGGGCGGCAGCACGGAGAGCTGCGATCAACGCGGGCGAGGGCACAAAGTATGGTGTGACGAGGAGTAATTGTTCCTTGGCCATGCTGGTAAGCATGAAGAACAAATCCTCAATAGCATGCTCATCCGCGGCCGGCCCTGAAAGAATGAGTCTTGCAGGGGTGTCCCCGGTGCGCTCATATTCCGGAAAAAACTGATCTTGCAACAGTTTTTCGGGAGACTCATTTGTCATGAAATACCAGTCTTGCAAGAAGGCATACTGCAATTGCTGTACCACGGGGCCAGTGGCACAAAAATGATAATCCCGGTGGGCTTCTCGTGCTTTTCCGGGTAAGTTGATTTGATCGAGATTAATGCCACCAAAAAAACCGATCTTTCCATCGACTACAAGTAGTTTTCTATGGTTGCGTAGATTGATTTGTAAACGTCGTTTCAGCAGGTTTACCTGTGTCCATCCTTGTATTTCGAAATTAGGGGTATTGCGATATCGATTAAAAAAGCAGGAGAGAATCGCATGCGTGGAGCCAAAGCGGTCAAATAAGACTCGCACGCTGATTCCTTGCCGAGCGCGTTCAGCCAAAGCATCGAAAAATGTACGGGCAATCTGGTCATTGCGTATTATAAAGCATTGGAAATGTATATGATGCTCTGCTTCGCGGATGGCTTGCAGCATGGCAGGAAATGCTTCGTTGCCGCCAATGAGTGGAGTGATGTGGTTGCCCGATAAAAACGGGAAGTCAGACACGAGTGTGTCCATTGACCGGTTTATGACATTAACATCTTGCTTTTGTACGTCAGGTTGAAGCTCTTTGCTGGCGCGCCAATAGGCCAATGGCAGCACATCCGCAGCAGTATTATTACGCGCATATAGCAGGGATTCATTGTGTTGCCGCTTATGTTTGCCGCGTGGTGTAACGCGGTCGACGCCGAATACGACAAAGAGGATAGCGCCCAGAATGGGAAATGACCAGGTAATGAACATCCAAAGAATTGTAGAGGATGGGTGCTTGCGATGTCGCAAGCAATACAAACAAACAAGTATGAAACAGAAAATATGTAGAAGGGAACCGGTGGCAATCCATTGCAGGGAGAATGTCATGCTGAGAACCATGCCTTTTGAATGCGTTGGATGATTATGTCGGTGGTTTGTGCCAGAGCATGTGGCAGTTCGCAGCCGGCAGCTCGTGCATGTCCTCCGCCACCCAAAGACTGACAAAATTGTCCGGCGTCGAAGGGTGGTTTGGTTCGCAAGCTTGCCTTGGTGCACGGACGTTCTGGTGTGCTTTGCGCCATTTCCGTAATCACGACTGCGACTTCTACAGCGTTAATGCGACGCGGAAGATTTATGATTTCTTCTGCATCTTCGCTAAGCGCTCCACAATCGTGGAAATCTTGTTGCGAAAGAGAAATTACGGCCAAGCGCTGATCTTGCAATAGCTGCATGTTGTTGATTGCCCTAGCATGTAGGCGAAGTGCTCCTAACGGGGCGGCTTGGAAGACGTATTGATCTACTTCGGGGGTGTTTACGCCTGCCTCGAGTAATGTGGCTGCGGCTTGCAGTGTGGTGGGGGTTGTGCAGCTATAGGCGAATCGTCCCGTGTCCGTGACAATGCCAACCCAGAGTGCTGTTGCTGCTTCCGAGGACATGTTCCACTTGGCGAGGGATGCCATGTGTGTGATGATTTCGGCTACGGCAGATGCTGTTGGGACCACACAATTCAGAGAAGCGAAGCCTGTGTTGGTGGGGTGATGGTCGATATTGATCGTGTCGATATCCGGCATCCATTCAGGTACAAAGTCAGGCGCGCGGTCAATGGACCCCGTATCGAGTATGATTAATAAATCATAATCATGGGGACTGTACGTTTCCGGATCATATATCGTGAGGTTGTCGAACAGAAACAGGTAGCGATCAGGGATTGGACTCAAGCCGATGATCGTTGCGTCGACATTTATTCTCTGCAGTAAATGATACAATCCCAATGTCGCGCCGATGGCATCACCGTCGGGGCGAATGTGAGATGTTAGGGCAACTTTTGTTGTGCCGCCCTGTAGTGCCGTCAGTTTTGCGCAGAGGTCAGGTATCGTTGCTTCAGAACCAGTCATAGCGCATCGCGATTCTACCAATCCAGCCATTTGCCATATCTGGACCCGCATTGTTGACGGCTTTGGATTGGGAGCGGCCTCCTTCTATGACCCAACGAAAATCCCTACGCATTCGTATTTCGACGCCCCCGATAGCCTCTAGTACCAAGAGACGATAGCTTTCGTCCTGTCGGGCAGGGCTTTCGAGCACAGGATTCATGAACTGGATCGCACCGTTGGCGCGGACAAAGGGTGTGATAGGCGATCCTTGTGGAGCAAGGGCTTGGTGCAACCGGAGATGCACGGCAGAAATTCTGTAATTTGGCGACCCCAGATACCAGTCATGAGAACCGAGCACCGCGATACTGGAAATTGGCAAGGTTTTGTACTCCAGTCCGAGTTTTGCGCCTACGTGATCATAGTTTTCTGAACGGCTTTGGGAAATCTGGCCACCCGCAATTTCTGCTAGGAAAAAGAGCTTCTGGTTTCCTTGATGTAGGTGTTTGGCGACATCAATGTACAATCCTGCGTAATCGTGGTGTCGATAGTTGCCATATTGGAATCCAATAGACTCTACGGAATCTTTGGGAACTGTGAGTGCTTGGCCGCTCACAACACTTGCGATAAGAATGATAATTGATGCGGCAAGATGCAGTGACTTGTTCATGAATGTATCCTTTCCGTTTTGTTTCAGCATGTACATTGCCAGAAACAATGGAGATCGTCCAGCATCAAGACACAAAAAAGGCGACCTGGCAGCCGCCTTTTTTGTTAGGAATGTTTGTGTTATTACCAACGACGATCTTCACGACGATCACGTCCGCTATTAACGTTGCGATCGCGGTCTCTTCCACCACCGTTGAAGCCCCCACCAAAGCTTCCCCCGCCGCCGCTTTCGCGACGTGGTTTCGGCTGGGACTCGTTTACCCGTAGATTTCTGCCCATATACTCCTGCTCATTCAAAGCTTGAATGGCAGCATTTGCTTCTGCGGAATCCGGCATTTCAACAAAGCCGAATCCTTTAGACTGACCCGAGAACCGATCTGTTATGACTCGTGAAGATGTCACATTGCCATACTGTTCGAAGAGTTCGCGGAGTAGTTGATCGTCTGTCTGATACGACAGATTACCGACATAGATATCCATCTGATATCCCCTATGCTGCGTGTCATCACCAACGAACCGTAATCCTGCACGATGACACACTGTGCGTCGATCCGGCCTGGTCACAATGCTGACCGATCTCAACTATCAAAAAAACGCTCGCCTAAATCCAGCACAAATTTGTTTGTTTTTCGTTTGTTCCCGAGGTTTATACAGACATGCACAAACCCCGCTACAGTGTCGTGTGTATGTGGCGAGGTCTGTGCGATCAGGCGAATTGCCCGTTGGGGGGGGGGCAAACGCCAACTCCCTATCGCTTAGATCTTAATCCAGCGGAATAGGCACATATTGATGAAATCTGCCACGCCGAACGGTCAACACAAGGCGTCCTAGCTGCATTGCTTCTTCGATTGCGTTGTTAAACTCCTCGACGGAACGAACACGTATACGATTGACCCCTGTGATTAACGTTCCCACCCGAATCCCCGCTTGTGCGATCCTGGCCGACGGGTCGATGTCGGTGATGACTACGCCTTCTCCCGGGCTGTATCCAAAACGTCTGGCCATTTCTTCGGTGACGTCATCGATACGTATGCCGAGTTTTTCCATAGCTTGCTGCAAGGAGGCTTCTTCTTCCTCATCATCTAGTCGTCCTATCGTCACGTTGACGTGGAGTTCTTCTCCATCACGATGAATCAAAAGTTCAATTTCAGTGCCTGGTCTGCGGTTGGAGATTTCGTTTCTGAAGGCGCCTGTGTCATCGACGGGTTGCCCGTCGATTTTCCGAACGACATCTCCTTGCTGTAGACCTGATTTCTCAGCGGGACTATCCTCGACAACGTCGGAGATTAGAATTCCTTTTGCGTCGGCTAGTTCGAGTGAGTCTGCCAGAAGTTGTGTGATCTCCTGTAGATATACGCCAAGGTATCCGCGTGTGACCGTGCCGCTTTCCATAAGTTGTTCTTTGATGGCACGGGCCATGTTGATGGGAATGGCAAATCCGACACCCATGCTGCCACCACTGCGGGTATAAATGGCGGTATTGATTCCCACAACTTCTCCATTGATGTTCAGGAGAGGCCCGCCGGAGTTTCCTGGATTAATGGCAGCATCTGTCTGGATAAAATCTTCATAATCGGCGATTCCTATGTTTCGGCGCCCTAAGGCGCTGACGATACCGGCTGTGACCGTTTCGCTTAAACCGAAAGGATTGCCAACGGCAATAACCCATTCACCGACTTCCAGATCGGTACTATCTCCGAGAGGAACAGCGGGTACATCCTCGGCGTCAATTTTGATCAGAGCCACTTCACTGCGTGGATCGGTACCGATATTTTTGGCATCAAACTCGCGTCCATCATGTAAACGAACGGTTATGCGGGTGGCATCACCAACGACATGACTGTTAGTGAGGATATAGCCGTCTTTGGAAATGATGAATCCGGAGCCGGCACCTTCACGGCGATAGCGCCTCGGTTGTTGGGGTTGCTGGGGCACACCAAAAAAGCGTCGCAGCATATCATCCCCAAAGAAATCGAATGGATCATTAAAAGAGTGGCCTCGCCCACGCGCTTCCACAATTTGTTCAACTTGTATGAAGACGACTGCCGGGATGGTTTGTCGCGCAACAGAACTAAATGCTCGTCCTGTCTGTCGCAAAACGTCGATTGCCTCGTCTGCCACAATAAGAGTTGGTAGGTGTAACATGAAAAGGGTAATGAAAAATACGTGCTTCATTTTGAATCCTTTCGTTTGCGTTGTTACGTTTTTATTTGTGAGTGTGTTGTTGTGCGGAACGCATTGGTGTCACGCGCAACAGCCTGTTCCACATGTACTCATTATACGTATCAGCATACAGAATCATTAGTAAAAAATATCCATATTGCACATTTTGCATTATCAGGCTTTGCGCGGGATACATGTTTGTTCGTCTTTCCATGATGTGATTTAGGAATATCTTGGGATCGTTGAAGTTGCAATTGGATAGGCATGGCGATAAGATGCGCCGTTTCGAGGAGGAACAGTAGTTATGGCAGTGCTTGAAATATTAAAATATGGTGCTGGGATCTTGCGTGAGAAGGCTGAGCCGGTTTCAGAGGTCAATGATGAGATTCGTGTATTGGTAAAAGATATGCTTGCCAGTATGTATGCGGCCGAAGGCGTTGGTCTGGCGGCAGAGCAGATAGGTCGAAAAGAGGCTATTTTTGTGATTGATGTGCCTGTAGAGGAGGCGTGTGGGGTAGCAATGCCGTTGGTTCTTATAAATCCGGTTATTCGTGAATTAGAAGGAGAACAATGCGGGCAGGAGGGTTGCCTGAGTTTTCCTGGTATCTATATTCAGGTGAAACGTGCAGAAAAGGTAGTGGTAGATTATATGGATCTGGATGGCCAACCCGCGACGGTTGAAGCTACGGGCTTGTTGTCACGCGCATTGCAGCATGAAATAGATCATTTAAATGGTGTTTTGTTGATTGACAATATGTCTGCCGTGCAAAAGGTGGCGCATGCAGGCAAGCTAAAGCGGATGAAGGCGGGGCGTTTATGAATCGCACCAAAGGTGAATTTCGAGATCGTTTGGTGTTAGCTTTGGCAACAGGATTCGGGACGGGATACAGTCCGTTTGCTTCGGGGACGGTTGGCACATTGCCGGCATTGCCACTGGTTTGGGTGGTGTGGCAGTATACGGCATGGCCCGCGCAACTGTTTCTGGCTGTTGTGTTGGCGGTTTTGGCGATTCCCATATGCAGTGCGGCTGAGCGCCGTTTTCAAACCAAGGATGACGGCAGGATCGTGGCCGATGAATACCTCACGTTTCCCATCTGCATGATTGGCTTACCGGTCGGGCCTCTGATGCTGGCGGTTGCCTTTGTTACGGCACGTATTTTTGATATTCTGAAGCCGCAACCAGCCAATCGGTTACAGGCGGTCAAAGGAGGATTAGGAATTGTATTGGACGATGTTGTGGCATCTTTGTACAGTCTCGCCGTAAACCATGTGATTTATCATTTCTTGCTCAAATAGCCATTGGCAAGAATAGGGCTTTATGATAGGCTTCAGACTCTGGTTGTCTAGTACTGCGTGCAATCAAACATGAGGGGGATCATGATGAGAATAGTAACAAGAGCTTTGTTATTTGCGTTACTTTGTGGCGGCATCCTGTTTGTGGTGCTCGGATGTGAAGATAAACCCGACACAGAGAATGTGGGCGATTTTTTTGAAGGTCAGGATATTAGTGCAGATCCTTCAATGTCTGTTTCTCGCGTTCTGACGATTTATCCCTCAGATGTGACTCTGGCCGTCAATGATTCTGTTGTTGAATTGAAGGTGCTGGGGGGGCGTGGAAATGTGACTTGGTCCGTTCGGAATTCATCTAGAGGTGCTATTCTGACGAGTAATCCTTCCTCGGCTACTTATAGACGCTCTGCGGCAGGCGACAATGTGGTTATTGCAACCGATGGAGCAGGAAATACCGCGTTCAGAGTGATTCAGCAGCCATAATTCATAGGATTTGAGGGGGATTGTGGGTTTACAGGTTTGTGTGCTGGCTAGTGGGAGTTCCGGAAATTGCATATATGTGGGCAATGAAGATACGCGCTTGCTGATTGACGCAGGCGTCAGTTGTAAAATCATATGTGATCGTCTGGCAGAAATTGGCGTGGTCCCTTCCAGTGTTCAAGGTGTTTGCATAACGCATGAGCATACGGATCATCATGCTGGTTTGCCTGTTTTCTACCGTAAGTTCGGTGTCCCCGTGTTTGGTAATGCGGGGACGGTCGAGGTACTGGGGCGCTCTGCCAAGCACAGCGGGATTCATTGGAATATTTTTACAACAGGTCAACCTTTCCGGGTTGGATCGCTTGTTGTTGAGCCTTTTTTGATTCCGCATGATTCATTCGAACCGGTTGCTTTTACCGTGCGGAGTGGTGACATTCGGATCGGTGTTTGCACGGATCTTGGGGTGGCCACGGACTTGGTGAAAGCGCGGCTTCGGCATTGCGACTTGATTGTATTGGAAACGAATCATGATGAGGATTTGCTTTTATCGTCTGATCGAAGCTGGCCTCTCAAGCAGCGGATTGCTGGCCATAAGGGGCATTTGTCCAATCGTAAAGCTGCCGCGCTTCTCAGTGATGTTGGATGTGAGCGCCTCAAAGCTGTTTTTCTAGCTCATGTAAGCCAAGATTGTAATCGTCCACAGCTTGCAGAGGATACGGTGCGCACGGCGCTTTCACGTGTTGGGCTTGGGCATGTAGATTTGCATTTGACCTATCCCGATCGTGCTTCAGCCCTCTGGCAGTATCCTGTGGTCGTGGAAAGCGGAAAACCACCCATAGCAGTGGATGATTTACAGGTGGATAAGGTGTTGATGGATGTAGGGACATGACGGCAAAACGTACAACGATTCTGCAGCGTTCTGACCATGTGATTTCCCGGAAACGGATTGATCGCGATGCATTGCAAGTGATGCATCGTTTGAATCGGAGCGGCTATAAGGCTTATCTTGTCGGGGGGAGCGTACGGGATTTGATGTTGGGCCGTGCGCCCAAGGATTTTGATATAAGCACGGATGCTGAGCCTCAGCAAATTAGGCGTCTGTTTCGCAACTGTTTCCTTGTGGGCCGCCGTTTTCGCCTTGCGCACATTCGGTTTGGCCGGGACAAGATCATTGAAACGAGTACATTTCGCCGTCAGCCTCCAGCAAATAGCTCGGAGGATAATCTTGTGCAATGGGATGATAATCAGTTTGGCACTCCGGAAGAGGATGCTTTTCGTAGAGATTTTACAATAAATGCTTTGTTTTATGATTTGCATGATTTTTGTGTCATTGATCATGTCGGTGGTTTGGCAGATTTGCGCAGGAAATTGGTACGGACGATAGGTGATCCGAATATTCGGTTTCGCGAGGATCCCGTGCGGATGGTGCGGGCCGTGCGCTTTGCCGGACGGCTAGGGTTTCGTTTGGAGTCTCGGACGCGTCGCGCCATCATACGGCATGCCGATGAAATCCTGTTGGCTTCACCGGCACGGTTACTTGAGGAAATCTACAAACTATTTGCCATGTCTGCAGCCGAGGCATCCTTTCGGTTGTTGTGGCAATTGGGGCTTATGGATGTACTCATGCCTGAGCTGGTTACCTACATTCGAGCAACAGGTGGCCGTAAATCCCCGCTATGGTCTACGCTTGCCGCACTGGATT
The DNA here is from genome assembly GCA_007129405.1 of Kiritimatiellia bacterium. Classification (GTDB taxonomy): domain Bacteria; phylum Verrucomicrobiota; class Kiritimatiellia; order UBA8416; family UBA8416; genus T3Sed10-140. The sequence continues at coordinate 8,598 of SKVN01000170.1, read as the reverse complement.
CTGGCTCCTTTTGGGAAGGTCGGTTGCATCCAGCTTTCCTGCTGGCGACCTTGTTGCAAGGTCCTATGATTGCTGTGGGTGAGACGGTTGATACGATACATGATGTGAATCAAACGTGTGCAGCTTGGCTCGAACCTCTCGCGTTTCGCTTTCGTATGCCTAAAGGAACGCGTTATCGTGTTTTACGATTGGTGGAGAACCAGATTCGGTTTGAACATTTGTATAGGGGCCATCGCACGGGACGGCGTCTCAAGGCGATTGAGCGTATTGTCGGGCATGGGTCGTTTCCGGAATCGCTGGCGTTATTACGGGTGCGCGTGGCGGCTGCATTGGTTGATCCGGAGCTTGTTGCCTTTTGGGAGAATATGGGTGAGCAATATGCGTCTAATCCGAATGATATTGTAGCCGAGGGGACAGGAGATGGTTCTGCCGTGATGCCGCGTCGTCGTCGCCGTCGCCGCCGAAAGCGAACCCATGAAACTTGAGTTGCTTGATCTTGGATGTATGGAGTATGCGGCGGCCTATAAGCTGCAAATGCAATTGGTGGACGATCGAATTGCTGCTCCCGAGGCGCAGCCGGATCGACTGGTTTTGGTGGAACATAACCCTGTTTATACATTAGGGAAGTATGCATCTGAAGATGACATTCTTCTGTCTGCCCAGCAGCGCAAGGAGCAGGGGATTGCAATAGCGCAAACGGATCGTGGCGGACAAGTTACGTATCACGGGCCTGGCCAGATTACGGGATACCCGATTGTTCGTCTCTCCACGAGAAAGGGAAACGGGGTTGCTTGGTATGTTGCGCGTTTGGAAGAGGTGTTGATTCAAACCCTTGCGCATTTTGGTTTGTCAGGTGCGCGTGACCCGATTAATCCCGGTGTCTGGCTTGGTTTGGATAAGGTGGCCGCGATAGGGGTTCGGGTTCGCCGGCAAATCACCATGCATGGTTTTGCATTAAATGTGAGAACGGAACTGGATCATTATCGTGGTATTGTGCCGTGTGGTATCAAGCAGCGGGGTGTTACCTCAATGCATGCGCATGTTTCGGGGATCCAAGTGGACACGGTAAAAGCCGTGTTACTTGATTCGTTTTGTAGCGTGTTTTCGTACGCGGATGTTGTGAGGCGGGAAGAGAGGGTGTGATGAGAATATTATCCCGGGATGCATATTTTGAGGCGTTGGAAACTACGCGTAGGGCTTATCATGCGCAATATCGTGCCTTGTATGCAAGTGACTTGGGCGCTGTGGTTTTGGATCCGCTGTTGATGCGGATTCCTATTGATGACCACATGGTGCATCGTGGTGATGGTGTATTTGAGATGTTCAAGTGTGTAGAGGGCGGGGTGTACAATTTATCTGCGCATATAAGGCGTCTGGCAAGTTCGATGGATGCGCTTGGGCTGCGGTTGCCCGTATCCGAGCCGAAGCTTGTAAAGATTATTTGCCATACCTTACAAGCGAGCGGGTTGCGCGATGCTGCCGTGCGTGTGTATGTATCGCGAGGTCCTGGCAGTTTCGGGGTTAGTCCTGCCGATTGCCCTCAGCCTCATTTCTATGTTGTTGTTTCAACTTTGTCTTCGGGGTTTATGGAAACGCATCCGACGGGAGCCCGGGTCGGGATTTCTCAGATTCCTGTTAAACCGGGATATTTTGCTACCATGAAGCACTGTAATTATTTGCCGAATGTATTGATGAAGCAGGAGGCGCTTGTTCGCGAACTCGATTTCACGGTTGGTTTGGACCATGAGGGCTATATCGGCGAGGGACCAACTGAAAATTTTGGTATTGTAACTGCAGATCGGCGCTTGTTATTTCCGAGCTGCGATCGAGTGCTTGCAGGTACAACGATGGTGCGCGTGCTGGAGCTGGCGGAATCCTTGGTTGAGACGGGGGTATTACGCGAGGCGGGTTACGGGCGGATTTCACCTGAGGATGTCTATGCTGCGGCCGAGGTTTTGATTGTGGGCACGACGACGGATGTAACCCATGTTTCCCAATTCGAAGATTGCTATTGGGATGAGATGGGCCCCGTGGTTCGGGCATTGCGGGAATTGTTGCTGGCGGATATCCAGCATAACGAAGAGATACGGTTAGACTTTGCTGCGCATCTTTCTGAGGGAGAATAGAGAATGGCGGATCCGGTTTTTTTTGTGGATGCGGTGGCGTTGCTGGAAAATTGCCTGTTTATGCCAGGGGTGCGTGAAACAACACGAGAGTCTTTGCTTGTCACTATGGTCGCTTCCATATGTGAGGTCTATCCGGTATTGGCGTATCCTGATGTTTTGGCATCCGTTTTGGAGCGAGAAAGGGTACGCGCTACGGGCACGCCCGAAGGGGTTGCGTTCCCGCACGGAAAGTACGCAGGGAGCTCCGGTGTTTATGCTGTTGTTGCCACGGCACCGCACGGGATAGACTTTGGGGCAGGTGAATGTATGCGTTGCCAGATTGTGGTGCTGACGGTTTCCTCTGCTTACCGTGCCGATGGGCATCTGCATTTTTTGTCTTATATGGCGCGTCGCTTACGTGCCCCGCATGTTCGTGCAAAGATCATACGGGCACGCAGTAAAGCTGGCTTTGTAAAAGCTTTACAACACTCGTATGATGAGAGCCATCAATAGGAAATTGCCGTTCTAGCGCAATTTTTCTTTGCCGGTCATATTTTCAATCGTCGCAGCAATCAGTTTTACGGTGTTTTCTGCATCCTTTAGAGCAATGGTTTCGACAGGACTATGCATGTAACGTGTTGGAACGCTGATTAAAGCGGAAGCAACGCCGCCGCGATTCATCATCATTGCAAATGCATCGGTGCTAACACCACGTGCCTCAGGTTGTAGCTGGGTCGCCATTTTTTGCTTACGCGCAGTCTTTTTGATTATTTCCAGCAAAGCCGGATTGTATGTCGGGCCAGGGTGCAAGATCGGGCCAGCCCCTAATTTTGATTCTCCAATGATTTTTGCATTCATTCCTGGATAATCGCTGGAAAACCCGACATCCACAGCTATACCTATGTGAGGATCCACACTAAATGCTGCGGTCTTGGCTCCCCGCAGCCCGACTTCTTCTTGCACGGTACTGACGGCATAAACGGCAACATGTAGCTTTTTGCCTTTGAGTAGTCGTAATACGTCGGCAATGATAAATGCACCGATCCGGTTGTCGAAAGCTCTACAGGCAACGAGTCCGTTTCCTAACTCGATCCAGCCACTATTGATAGTTGCAACGTCACCGAGTGCCACCATCTTTTCGGCGTCTTTTCGATTTTTGGCGCCGATATCTACCCAGAGGTCATGAATGAGATTGACGGGTTTTTTGCGATCCTCTTCTGTCATGAGGTGAATGGGTTTTACGCCAAATACGCCGGGAATTGGTCCTTTGGCCGTCTGGATCATGATGCGCTCTCCCTGCAGTAGGGATACGGTGACGCCACCGAGAGCTGACATCGTAAGGTATCCCTCGGGACTGATATATTGGACCATGAGGCCAATTTCATCGCAGTGCCCAGCAAGCATCACGCGCAGGGGTGCACCAGGGTTGCGCACGCCGATTACATTGCCATGTATGTCCATGGTTACGTTGTCGGCGTATTGTTTCATATATTCGGTTACCAAAGCCTGTCCCCGTGTTTCGGAACCTGTCGGGGTCGGGGTTTCCAGCAATTCCTTAAGAAATCTCAGTGCACTGCTTGTCATGCTGTTTTGCTCACTTTCTATCCTTGTGCCGGGGCGTGTTGTTCGAATCGCTCGCTGTTCCGTTGCGAGATGCGAACTGTGTGCTCCGCGCTATTATTTGTTCTGACAATGATCATTCTGTCGAGTTTTTTGAAATTATGTACGGTCAGCCATTTGTACATATGGTCTTCGCTTGGAGGTACTCTTATAGGCTGGGCGAATGATTTTTCCGCCTGTGATCAATTGCTCGAGTCGGTGAGCGGACCAGCCCGCGATGCGTGCAATGGCAAAAATGGGTGTATATAGGGCTTCAGGAATTCCCAGCATGTTGTAGACAAATCCGGAGTATAAGTCGACATTAGCGCAGAGCGGTCGCGCAAACCCTTTTTTGCGCTCAAAAATTTCTGGGGTTAATTTTTCAATGGCCTCGTATATATGGAATTGATCGAGCATTTCTTTTTCTTCTGCCAGTTGACGCGCCTTTTCGCGCAAGATAACGGCGCGTGGATCGGAAGCCGTATACACGGCATGCCCCATGCCGTATACCAGTCCTGAACGGTCAAAAGCTTGTCGATCCAGCAATTTTTCAATGTAGCTGGCGATCTGGTCGTCAGTGGGTGTGTTGCCACATTCTTTGAGCAAATCATCCATCATGCCTTTAACGTGCAGGCTCGCGCCACCGTGACGAGGTCCTTTGAGCGACCCAACGGCGGCAGCGAAAGCTGAATAGGTGTCGGTTGCTGATGAGGTTACGACATGCATGGTAAAGGCTGAGTTATTACCACCACCATGCTCAGCATGTACGATAAGTAGCTGATCCAACAATTCGGCTTCGAGGGGAGAAAACGATCCGTCTGGACGAGTGAGTCGTAGAAAGTTTTCTGCTGTACTAAGCTTTGGATCCGGATTATGCAGGAAGAGACTTTTACTTTCATAGTAGCGTCGGATTGCCTGGTATCCGTATGCACTGAGAACAGGAAATTGTGCAATGAGCTGTAAGCATTGCCGGAGAACGTTTGGGATTGAAATATCTTCGGCTAGATCATCATAGGAGTATAGCACCAGTACGCTCCGCGCCAGTTTGTTCATGATGTTGCGGCTGGGAATTTTCAGGATCATATCGACGGTAAAATTAGAAGGTAATTCCCGATAAGCACCAAGCAATTTGCAAAAATCTTCTAATTGGCCCGCATTGGGCAACTCTCCGAACAAAAGCAAATAGATGGTTTCTTCAAAGCCAAAACGACTACCGGACTGTTGTAACCCTTCGATGATTTTTTCTACATCATAACCGCGATAATACAACTTGCCTTGATCGGGTATTTTTTCGTTTTCATCAATTGTGTAGCCATGTACTTCACCGATATTCGTCAGGCCAACCAATACGCCGGTTCCATCTCTGTTTCGCAAGCCGCGTTTCACGTTATAGCGTTCGTAAAGGTCTTGTGCAATCTGGCTACAGGATATGGATTGTTCACAAAGATTCTTTATATATATTTTCTCATCCTTCATTGCTTTTCCTAGGGTATCATTGCGTTGCGTATAACACTGAGGCTTGCAGCCACTTCTGGAAATACCGGATCCGGCCAGCCAAGCATATCTTTTCGTCTGGTCGCTGGTTCGTCGCGCAACAAAAGTTCAAGCTGATCGGAAGCTAACACACAGTAAATACTGTGTCTAGTGGCATATTCGGTCGGCAATCTTCTATACAACGTACCGCGTGTAAAATGTTAATGCTAGTAATAGCATGTTCCGTTTGCCACAAAGGAAAAAAGGGTGCAAGGCAGCGTGGAAGATTCAGTAGGCGCAACGATCAACATGGAGCGTCTTCATTCTTTGTTCCTGTTTCATTGTGCAGGACCTTGTATCTGAACGAGGGACGCTTTTCCTTCTACAGGTGTAACGGTGAAGCGTTTAGCTGCTGCTGGTATGAGGCATGACGTTCCGCTTGTGGCTGCGGCAACAAAGCCGTTCGCACCGATCAGGACTTTCCCTTTGGCGACAAAGATAATGCGGAAACCAGCGGGGTTCATCTCAAAGCTGCGAGGTTCCTGCAGGTTCCATCCTGTGGCAGCGAAGTATGGGGTGGTAAGAATCTCGTAAGGGTGATTGTTGCCATCTGCGGGTAGGGGCCGTGGCGTGGAAATCTCTGGCTTCAGGCGCTCCCAGTCGATAACCTGCAGGGCTTGCTCAATATGGAGTTCGCGTGATTGCCCGTTTGCATCTACCCGGTTCCAGTCGAACACGCGGTATGTGGTGTTGGAATTTTGCTGAATTTCCAGCAGGAGACATCCAGCACCAATCGCATGCACTTTCCCGCCAGGCACGAAAATGGTTCTACCTGACTTTGCTGGCACTTTGGCCAATAAGCGCTCTACCATGCCGTTCTGGACAGCCGTTTGAAAAGATTCTGGCGTTACGCCCGGCTGCATGCCGGCATAGATCATGGCATCAGCGGTGGCATCCAGTATGTACCACATTTCGGTTTTGGGTTCGCCGCCTGTTCGTTGTGCAGTGGTATCATGCGGGTGCACTTGCACGCTGAGGTCTTCCCGCGCATCTATGATTTTGATCAGCAGCGGAAATCTGTCACAGCCTTCATGCTGCGGTCCGAGTAGGTCGGTTTGTAACATTTGCACCAATTGCTGTAAGCTTTGCCCTTTGAGAGGGCCATTCGTTACAATACTCATGCCCTCCGGTCGATCGGCGACTTCCCAGGATTCCGCGCAGCGCGCCGGTGTGTCGCCCCGAGCAAATGTTTTGCCAATTCTATCGCCACCCCAGATGTAGTCCTTGTAAACGGGTTGAAACAGGTAGGGGTAGATGCTCTGCGATATATTCATGATGGGTGTCCGCCTTGTCGATTTGTCTGGTTCTGAAAAAACGCCTTTAGTTTGGGTCGCTGACCTCCGGTAGGCCGTATGCGTAGGCTCCGGCGCAGAAAGAGAGAATTGCCAAGAGCATAATGGTCGGTGCCGCTCCCAGTATATCCCCGATCAACCCCAACAGCCCTCCCAGAAGCATGATGACACCAATCAAGGTATTTGATATGGCGACATAGGCTGCGCGGTTATCGGTGGTAGACATGTCGACCAGATATACTTTTCGTCCGAGGCGTAACCCGCCATGCATAATGTTGAGCAGGAAGAAAATGATGGCCATGCCAAAGGTGCCTGTGGCCCAATGCCATTGGGCGATGGTGGCGGTGAATGTGAATACACCGAGGATGCCAGCCCCTGTGGCCCCGATCGCCATGACACTACGGCTGGAACGGTCGCCAAGCCTTCCCCAGAAGGGGGCCGATATGCTCGCGGCGAGTCCATTGGAAATAATCAAAAGTCCGAGTCCCTTCAGGTCTGCATTTGCGGTCTGCTGTGCCAGCAGTACGTAAAAGGGAGGCGCCAGGGCAATCGCGAGCAGGAGGGCACGCGCGATCACAAAATGGCGGAATGGTTTGTCAGATCGCAATATTGACAGTTGTTGCAAGGCTACCTGTAAGGCATTTCCTCCTCCGCTTGTTGCGCCGGGAGTTTCAGCAATACACGCAAAACTGATGGCGCCCAGTAACCAGAGAATCCCGCCAGCGATAAGCAGCCCGGAAAATACGCCCACGCCATATTGCTCGAGTTGCCGTGTGCCCATGAGAATGCCAATGGCAAGCACCGCGATACCGGAAATTCCGGCACTTAGTCCCATAAGGCGCCCACGGCGACTTTTGGAAATGGTTTTGCCCAAAACATCTTTTGCGGATACCGAGCAGAGACCTTCGGCCAGACTGAATAATATCAACATGGCAATGATGGCGACCCCAGCCGCGATGCCCTCCGATATTCCCGCAGCTAACGCCATGCCGAACAGGCTTAGCGCAGATAATACCGCACCTGCAATCCAAACGCCTTTACGACGAGGCATTTGGCGAATAACGGCAGCAATCACCATTTGTGGAAGAAGCTTGCCTGCTTCTCGAATCGGCACCAAAAAGCCCGTTAGAATCGTGGGTACACCGAGCGCACCGAAAATCCATGGGATAACCAGCTTGGCACTGGCAATTTCGTCTGCCACCTTGCCGAGCAGATTCCCGCCAAGATAGGCGAAGAAATTTCGTGGCTGGTAATGGCAGGCTTCTTCGGGGATATCCTTGCATACACGTGCATCTTCATCGCCTGTGATGAAGCTATACAACCGTTCTGCTGTGTTTTTGTCTGTCATGTTTCTACATCTCCATTGTGCTGTTTTACACCCCAAAGGAAAGGGCGGCAACAAGAAATCCGGTAGCATGATCATAGCGATATACTTACGAATCCTGCCTGCTGGCAAGCGTTATTGGATTATGCGGAAGAGTGGCTTTCGTGCGTTTTTTGCATGCGGCGGAAATAGTGTGGGGCATCGCCATGTTCTCCATAGCCAATGGTTTCTCCCACAGATGTAATGCGCCCCTCCAGGCAAAATCGGCACATGCCCGCATTTTCATCCATACAGGGTTTGCCATTGTATAGCTGGTAGCCGGTGCGATACCGCGTTTCCGTGAGGTTTGGCATGATAATGTTGGCGCCTGCTTCGAGTCCTCGTTCGCGACCTTGCGGGTTGAGTGCCTGTAGTGCGGTGGCTGCTGCTATGTTCACATCGCGTAACCGGATGCGCGTGAGTGCAATCATGGTTAGTGCGCGCTGCAATTGCCGTGGACTGTCGAATTCCGAGACTTGCTTTCCGAGAGGTGCATCGTCGTGTGGAATAAAAGGGCCCATGCCAATCATGTCAACATCGAGATCCTCGAAAAAGTGGATGTCCTGTACGAGGTCCATTGCGGTTTGGCCGGGAATGCCGATCATGACACCGGTTCCCGTTTGCCAGCCGAGATCGCGCAACATCTGCAGGCAGGCGACGCGATCTTCGAACCGGTGATCTGCCGGATGAATTGCGGCATAGAGAT
>SKVN01000192.1 GCA_007129405.1 Kiritimatiellia bacterium | reverse complement strand
GATCCTGTGGTGTATAACGGGATGGAAATTGTTCCGCTGCAATTTTTGAAGGCCGTTCTGCCTGAACCGGCGAGCCTCGGGCCCTTGACGAAAGGGCTGACGTGCATCGGTGTAATTGCCCAAGGTCAATGTGACAGGGTGGAACGCAAGGTGTATTTGTATAACATCTGCAGCCATGAGGAAGCGTATCGGGAAGTGGGAAGTCAGGCGATTAGCTATACGACGGGTGTCCCTGCCATGATCGGTGCCAAGTTGATGCTCGAAGGGAAGTGGATGAAGCCGGGGGTTTGGAATCTCGAGGAGTTTGATCCGGATCCCTTCATGGATAATCTCAACGCACATGGTCTGCCTTGGAAAAAGCAGGATCCAGCCGAGGTCTGGTAATGCTCCAGGATCCATTATGTGAAGTGCCTGTGCTTGTGGATGGGCGTCCGTATTTCCGTGGTTTTGATCCGCGTGCAGTGCCCAGCCCTTGTTTTGTGGTGGACCGTGCAGCGATCGACTTTAATTTACGCATATTGCGCGACACGGCGCTAGCCGGTGAGTGCAAGATGCTAGCCGCACTAAAAGCATTTTCGTGTTTTGCCGTTTTTGACCAGCTCCGCGATTATCTGTGGGGGGCCTGTGCCAGTGGCTTGCATGAGGCCTTGCTGGCACGTGAGGAAATCGGACGGGAAGTACATGTGTTTTCGCCGGCTTACACGGAAACGGATTTATGGCATCTGCTAAAAATTGCGGATCACATCGTCTTTAATAACTTGTCGCAATGGCGGCGGTTTCAGCAGCCATGCTTGGCAGCAGCTTCTGGTCAAGCTGATGCGCGCTTGCGGGAAGGACGTGAACCGCTTTCGTTTGGTATTCGCATCAATCCTGAACATAGCGAGGGCACTACCCCCATTTACGATCCTTGTGCACCCTGTTCGCGATTGGGCGTTACGCGCGCGCGTTGGAATGCAGAGATTTCTGAAGCTGCTGCCCAAGGCGTTTCCGAGGATGTTTTGCTAGAGGGTATTAGTGGTTTGCATTTCCATTCTTTATGCGAGCAGGGGGCTGAACCGCTGGAGCGGACACTGCATGCGATCCGTGAGCGTTGGGGCGATGTGCTGCAGCGTAGTCGTATGCGTTGGTTTAATATGGGCGGTGGACACCATATTACCAAACCTGATTATAACCGCTCATTATTGGTCCGCCTGGTGCGGGATTGGGCGAAAGCCTTTGATGTTGACGTATACCTTGAACCTGGCGAGGCGATTGCCATTCACAGCGGTATTTTGGTTACGTCGGTTCTGGATGTGCATCAGAATGAAGGGCCACAGGTCATTCTTGACACCTCGGCTACTTGCCATATGCCAGACACGCTGGAAATGCCCTATACGCCCGAAATCTGGGGGGCAGAAATTCTGTCGGGAAAAACGCAGCAATCTCCTGTGGCAGCGTGGTCTGCCCGACTAGGAGGACAGACATGTCTTGCTGGGGATGTGATCGGGGATTATGCTTTTCCGCGTCCGCTCGGTATCGGAGATCGCGTGATCTTCGATGATATGGCGCATTATACCATGGTGAAAACCAGTACATTCAATGGTATTGGTTTGCCGGCCATTGCCATATACGACAGCCGTACCGGAGAACTTCAAGTGGTCAGAGAGTTTGGATACTGCGATTTTCGCAACCGTCTGAGCTGAATTGAGTGTCAAAAGCCTGAAAAGTTGCCCCGAACGCACCTTTAGCTGTAGCACCATTGCCATGCTGAAAGTTGAAGGATCCGGTTGCCCCAGTAGGTGTGCTTGCACCTGCCGGGCGCACAAGACGTCCTTCAAACTGTTTCGTAATCAATGTCTCCTCGTCAAATATTCTGCCATTGACACGTAAGCTGTAGTCCTGCAGGGCGTTAAGGATCATGTTGCCATCATTACCAAAGGTTCCTCCGCCGGTTGAACGGTCAACGGAAAAATTTAAGCTATCGTAGTCTGGATTATCCGGACTGTAGTTGGATAAGCTGAAAGTGCCACCCCATAATGGTGTTTCAGATCCTCCTATACGTACATTAATCGAGCAGCTTCCTTGGATCATACGTTTAAATCCGTTTTCGTCTTGCAGTACTGCACCAGCGGATCCGAAGCCAGCCAAGTCGTACACCTGTGAACCGCTTACCAATGCCATAAAATTTCCGTGTTCTATGAATTCTGCTCCTAGATAGCGATTGGGGTAATACTCTACATGGCCACTTTCCCATACGCCCCATTCCCAATCATCGAGTTCCGGGTGCCCGCCAACCAATGCAGGCGGAGACTCCTGCCCGGGAGGAGGAGGTGGTGGCGCACTGGGAGCATCCTGTGGTCCTTCCGTGGGCAGCGGTGTGGGTTCGGGGGGTGGAGGTCGCGGTTCGGGTTCAGTGATTATGCGCTGCATATTTTCCGTGAGGGATTCAGACTGTTCGGATTGCGATGCGGATGAGGTTATGGTTAAGGTCTCCTCCTCTTGCTCCGTAGAAGCTTGGTCCGCAGTTGAGGTTGTATGCGCATCAGATGTTTCCGAATCGCCAGTGCTCGGTTTTAATCCGTCCATGAATTGCTGTAATTCTTCTGGCGTCATCATCCTTTGAACGGGCAAAGCGTCTTGTTGAAGCAAAACCATCATGCCGCTCTCGAACATCTCATAATAGGGTAGTGGACCATCTTTTACAAAAGGTTCCACCCATATGCTGTGACCGTCTGGCAGATGTAAGGCATAAACGTGCTCGGTTCCGTTGTCCAGCCGGAAGCCGACATCACATCCGCGCACGCCAATGGTGGCCATGCGTGTACGTACTCGAAAACGGTCGGGGTTTAGGGCAGTGATTCGACCTGTGATCACGCGCATCGCGCCCCGAACTACGCGCAGGGATGAGCTTACTTCATCTTGCTCAGACGTTTCAGAATATATATATTCATCGATCACAATTCGGCTGTTTTCACCCAGCGAAATTACGGTTTGATCCTTGCACAAGATTTGTAGCCGTGCTGCGTCACCGGTTACAATTACATCCCCAACCGAAACCTGCGACTTGAGTGCAATCGTACGCCTTACACCTGCTGCCGATTCCAAAGCGGCTCGTCCTTCCAATGCTATCACCGTACCTACCACTTCCGCTCCAAAGCCTGCATGAACAAGCAGGAGCAGTGTTGCGAAGATGAAGGATAAGCGCAGTGATCTCATATATTACTCCGGTTGGGATAGGGGTAAGGCAACTCGCACTCTATAATAAAGTGATGTTACAGTGGTCGGGATTTCCAGATCAGCTTCGTATACTCCACCTGTGCCACTGTTAATCCATGCCGGAAAAACATAACCCCAACCATTTGTGTTTAGCAGGTTCGCATTCGTCTGAACCTGATAAATCCTACCACCGGCCATATCCCATGAAATTCGTATGAGATCATCTTCCAGTATGGCAATTTCCGCAATATTAAGCTTGCTCGCGCTATTAGTGGGATGCGTTCCTGCTATGAATTCCTGATAATCCGTCAGTCCATCGCCATCATAATCCGCGTCGCCCCCCGCCAATATATTTGTACTGCCAGTCATCAAAATCTGCCAAGCGAGTGGTAATCCGTTATCTGCTATTTGTCCAACGTCAAGTTTATCTGTCTTCACGTGAGCACTCATGTTGGTGAGGCTGATCCAGCCTAGGCTGCCACCCCATGCATAGCCCGACATATCGCCCGTACCTAAATCAATTCGTGGTGCATCGGCGTGCGTGTTGTTTGTCCAGCCGAAATTGATCCAGCCTGTACTCTCGCACCATGCATAGCCCGATAAATGTCCCTCGCCATCATGGTTAACGCCGTAATCCTCGGACGATGCATTGGTATATTGCACCCCGTTGGTGGGCTGTCCATCGCCTGTATGGATCCATCCGCAGGTTGAACTGTAAATCCAACCCGAAAGGTAATATTGCGACACCACGACTCCGTTTGTACTGCTGCTGCGCCAATTCATCCAGCCTGCACCCGATGACCACGACCAGCGATGTGTGTCGTTAATCGTTGATTCGGCCAGCACGCTGACGGCAAGCAACAACAAGCTACAAAAACCTGATATGTAGTATTTATTCAACATGTGTTATTCCTATTGAAACGCGAAATTGGCCCAGGGGCTTGTGTCGGCACTCAACTGTCCGTCGGGTGTGATTACTGGTCCGCGATGCGTCAACCCCTGAAATTGAAAAGGATAGTTATTGGCACTTGCGCTGTTATTGATTACTAGATTTCCGTCGCCAACGGTTCTAATGCCAATTTCGTTACCCACCACAATATTTTTCTCTATGATATTGTTATTACCGTTGGCCACGATGCCTGCGGAATATGCACGTTCAAAAGGATAGACGCCGTTTTGCCCGCAGGTGTTTTCCACAACCCTGCTCAAACTTCCCACATAAATGCCGTTGCCGCGATTCCGTGCCGCTACGCAGTCACGAATCGTGCAGTAACTGGCTGCTCTGATTCCGTCGGCATTCTGCGATTCGGTGGCGTTGCATCCGAGCACCTTGCTGTGATTTCCGACAGTTATGCCTGCACCATGATTATTGCGAACAATACAGTTGATCACGTTTCCAAAGCTTTTGGTGTAAATGCCACCATCCATCGGTGGGTTCTCCCCCACAGCCTGAAAACCATTTCCATACACATTGCATTGCTCGATAAATGCGTTCTCGCCAGCGTAAATGCCACCCCATCCGTTATGCGAGGATTTGATTTGCCCAATAACGACATCGCGCGCGTTTGTGGCATTGATGCCAAACTGTCCCCAGCCCCGCAAAACACCGTTACGAATGGTGATGTTCTCGATATTCGGGGAAATGACGTTAATGCCAGAAAGACTGCCGGGTCCGCCGCTCAAGGCAAAACCAGCCAGATCCAGTTGTACGTCGCTGCACGTGATTGAAATTCCATCGCCTTCATCTGTCGCGACGAGGTTGCGAACCAGATAATAAGAACCAGGTGCCGAAATGACATAGGGCAGGAAATAGATCGCCTGGCGGGGCTCTACATGGTCCAATGACTTCATTGTCGCAATAGGTCTGCCAAGGTCATCAATGGCTTCTTCAGGAGGCGTAAGGCTGGATTGAGCACGAATCACAGAGTGCAGGGAAACTGTCAACAGTCCCGCACAGAAAACAATACATGACAGTCGCTTCATACTCGTTCCTTCCGTATATCAGATACCACAGCTAGTGCAACAATTCGGTGGCATTATAGTATTTTCTGACCATCTGAATCCAGCAAAAAACGCTTTAAAAACTCTGCAGCGGAACCGTTGCGGGTTGCGAGCTTGGAAACCGATCATACAGGAAACTAGACAGGTATGCTCGGGTTTGTTACGTTTCACCCATTGCAAAAACAAGGTAGATGAATTTAATGAAGTATCATTTGGTTACGCTTGGGTGTCAGATGAATAAATCTGATAGTGAGCGCATTGCGGCGGTTGTGGAAGAACTCGGCTATGTGCTGACCGATGTAGAGGAAGAGGCGGATTTGATAGGCATTGTGGCTTGTTCGGTTCGGCAGGCGGCCATAGATCGGGTTTATTCGAAGATTCACAAATGGAATCAGCTGAAGCATACGAAGAGCTTACTCACATTTGTGACGGGCTGCATTTTGCCAGCAGATCGGGAAAAGTTTCTCAAACTTTTCGATTTGTGTTTTCAGATCAGTGAAATGCCGGAATTGCCGGCCATGATTCGGCAATATGGTGTGCCGACGCCGTTTTCGTCAAATGGAAGGTTTGATCCGGCTGAAGATGCTGCACGTTTGGCTGCTGAAGGATTCGAATCGATCGAGTTCGGGGGGCACAAGGCGATTGCTGGTAGACCGGTGATGATGAAACAGCCGGAGACGCGTATTGCCGGATTCTGGGATATTACGCCACATTATCAATCGCGCAGCGAAGCGTATATACCCATTCAGAATGGATGCGATAAATTCTGCACATTTTGTGCTGTGCCCTATACACGGGGCCGGGAAATCTCACGACCATCCGAGGATATCCTGGCGGAAGTACGCCGACTTGTGGGGCAGGGATACCGGTCGATCACGCTTTTGGGGCAGAATGTGAATTCCTATGGTCGCGATAAACCAGGCAAGGAACTGCGTTTTGCCGAGCTTCTAGAAGAAATTGGCAAATTCGGCGATGCATGCGGGGAACGGTTCTGGTTGTATTTTACCTCGCCGCATCCCCGCGATATGCAGGATGATGTGCTGGAGGTTATTGCCCGCTACGATTGCCTGGCCAAGCAGATTCATTTGCCGGTGCAATCGGGCGACAACAAATTACTGATTCGGATGAACCGGAACCACAGTGTGCAGGATTACCGACGCATTGTAGATGCGATCCGGCGGTTGCTGCCAACGGCAACTCTTTTTACCGATATTATCGTTGGGTTCAGCGGCGAGACAGATGCGCAATTTGCCAATACGGTGACGCTGATGGAAGAAGTGGAATTTGACATGGCCTTTATTGCCCGTTATTCCCCCCGTCCAGGGGCTGCGAGTGCGCGTTGGGATGATGATGTGCGGCCTGATATAAAAAAGGAACGTATGCATCGGCTAAGCGAGATATTGCGTGTGCATTCGGAGAAGCACAATGCCCGTATGTTAGGGGGCGTGTATCCGGTATTGGTGACGGGCCAAGATCGTAAAGATGGATATCTTTCGGGGTTAACAGAGGGCAAGATCAATATGCGCTTTGCCTCGGCGGATACGTCGCTAATTGGTCAGATTGTGGATGTGGAGATTACGAGAACTGCGGCATTCGCGCTGGAGGGTCAGCTACGCGAGAATCCGTTGTAAGATGCTGGTGAATATCCAGTATCCTGGAAGTTGCGAGGCATGATATGCAGTATTGGTTGATGAAGAGTGAACCTTCGGTTTATGGGATTGATGATTTGGTACGCGATGGTGTAACGGGCTGGGAGGGTGTACGAAATTATCAGGCACGCAATTTTATGCGGGATGAGATGAAGGCGGGCGACTTGGCTTTATTTTATCATTCCAATGCAAATCCGCCCGGAGTCGCTGGTGTGATGCGGGTGGTGCGCGAAGCGTATCCGGATGATACGGCCGAGCAGACATCGAGCCCCTATTATGATACCAAAACCATGCGTGCGGGCAAATCCAACCCGTGGGTTCGCGTGGATCTGGAGCTGGTCGAGAAGTTTGCGCGCGAGGTCAGTCTGGCGGAACTGCGAGAAGACGCCAGATTGGAGGGGTTGATGGTTACGCGTAAAGGATCACGACTATCCATTCAGCCGGTTGAAAAGAAGCATTTTTTGCACATCTGTCGTCTTGGTAAATCGCGTTTTCTGTCCTGCGCGGGTTTCCCAAAATTGTGCCTTTTGCTTTAGGGCACTGGTTGCGTGGCTGACGGCATGATATAATCTTGCGAATCAGGCATGGTTGGGTTTCAATAGACAGTTCATATACAAAGTTTGATTATAGATGATTCGTTAGTCGATAAAGGAGAAGACATGAGACCTGTTGTATTAATCATTCGTGATGGTTGGGGGATTAACCCGGATGTAGATGGTAATGCGG